>JAHKLP010000077.1 GCA_020855015.1 Methanobacterium sp. | reverse complement strand
TTTTTCTTCAATACTCGGGATATTTCCAGGAATACCTGTTCTGGGTAGTCCCAGTGATGCATTGAATCTCGAGATATCACCAGATCATAGTCATCATCAGGAAGAGTTTTCATGTCTTCACCAATACCATGAAAATATTTTATCCGGTCTGATAAGTTTTCAACAGCGGCATTTTGTGTGGCAACCCTCACCATATCTGTGGATGCTTCTAAACCGTCTAAATATAAATCTTTTCTCATTTTCAAAACATTAATGCCGGCCCAACCAGGCCCAGGACCAATTTCAAGTATTTTTGAATTTTTAAAAGGATTTACTTTGTTAATCACATTTTCAGCAAATTTAATGTATTCTCCTCCCAGGCGTTTTTTCATAATTTCGCTGTAATCTTCCATGGACATTTGATTGGTATCTTCTATAGCTCCACCTTCAGGAACACGTGGTTTAACAGTCATGTTTAACACTCCTTCTTTTTATTTATCGGACAATTCATGAATTATTAGAATTTTTAACAACATAATAGCAGTTTAAGTAATATTAAACTATTTAAAGGTCTCTGGTTATGAAATGATTCCATAAATTATCCCTTTTTACTTCTTTTATCAATTCTTCCGTTATCCTGATTTCAGCTTCCACGAGATAGATGTTATTCCTGATTATGGTAAGACCAGGGTAAGGAATTAGATGTTCATCTTTTTCATAGCTGTAATGTTCTTTTATTCCGTTTTCATACCCATTCAGGAACAAAAGTCTTCTTTTCAGCACATTCATGGCATAATCTTTTTCCAGATGACATATCATTACACAAGCAATATTGAACTTAACTGGATCTAATTCATTAAGCAAGAATTCAGTGATTGTGTAAGAAAGGGCTTTTTTACCTTTTTTAGTCACTGTATATACAGTTTTCTCGGGCATATTCCCTTCTTTTATATTTTTTCCCGATATATGGCCTTGTTTATCTAGTTTTTTTATTGTTACGTAAACAGATGATGATGCAACAGAAAACCAATCCTTAACCTGTATTCTTTCAAGTAGTTTGGTTATTTCATAAGGATTTACTGGTTTCTCTGCAATGATTCCTAGTATTAATGTACTTACCTTAGAAAGTGATTTCATATTACTACTCAACTATACTACTATATATATGTAGTATTTGAGTAGTATTAAAAATAGATCTTCCCAATTAATCAATAAAATCTACTGAAAAGTCTGCAAATTGCTAAAGTAATCCATAATCTGCTTTCGAAGGTTCTATTATCATCAGGAACCTTATGAATTTTTGAATAAGATATTTTCCACAACCCATCAGGTTCTTGATGTTCAATGAGCCATCCTAAAGCATGTTCAATATCCTTATCAGCTCTGGAAAAACCCATAAGAGAAAGAGTGTCTAGTGCAGAGATCAGGTTGGTCCACCAGAAAGGATACTGGAATCTAAGCCAGTTATCAGGGTGCTGGTAAGAGGTCCAGTTATCTTTTTTGAAGAATTTGGATTTTAAAAGTCTGGCTGCAGCTAAAGCTTCTTCAGACTTTTTGTAAGTGGGATGAACAGCAAACGCCCTCAGAACCATCCCAGTGCCTGCAGCAGAAAAAGGTTTGAATTTATCAAATGCATTTACTGTTTCCATGGATTTGTTAGTTACTAGATCATTCCTTTCAGACAGGGTAATATTTGAAAGGCCAATCATGCCTGGACTGCCAATAACCCAACCCCCATCATCCTGCCTCATTTTCAACAGCCAGTTGAATCCTTTTTCTATACGTGGGTCATTATAATAACCTGCTTTAATCAAAAGGTACATGATTGCCCCATTATAATAAGGAGCGTACTGATTTGCTAAAATTCCCCTAATATCTCCTTCATCTGTCTGATACGAGAAAATAAACTCCGCAGCTTTCTTAATAGCAGGATGAGTATTATTCATTTCATATTGCTGGATTAAAAACCTTAAATGTTTCCAAGTTTCAATTAAAGAGTATTTGACCCCTGAATTTTCATCTTTTTTACCTTTGGAAGGCCATGAACCATCATCAAGCTGGTTTTTAAGCATTTTCTGAACTTCGGGCAAATCCCAAACACAATCAATGGATTCAGTCGTTGTGTCTAATAAATCTCTTTTGGTGAAATAAATGATGGCAAGGTTCTGTGAATCCATAAGTGGCTTTATGGGATAATATTTAAATTTCGAGATCCAATCAGCCATTTTTCATCTCCTAATAAGTATTATTTTATTTTAATGATAAAATAAGTTTATTTGGTCATGTTAGATCAATCAATCATTAGCAGTTTTATACCAGTTGAATAAAGTAAAGTGCGAATATGAGGATTATCCCTATAATCCTTATTAGTAAATATACGGATTGTCAGTTAAAAATCACATGATTTTCCTGTTAAGCATGTTAAAACTACTTTTGAACCCACTAAACAGGCATAAATCCTTCAGAAATAGGAATGGATAAAAGACTTTCATGGTAAGCAGTTATTATGGGGCTGCCAAGGGTAATGCCGACATATAATGGAAAATATTTAATTGACGGTACCTCATTATTTGAAGCGATTGGTTAATTAATCTCTAAATAATCATGTAATGATTTGATTTTAGGGGAGTATCATAAGAATAAATTAAATTTTTAAGGTAATCAACCATTTTAATCTTCATGATATAATCATTACGAAAAAATAAACTTAATAATGATTTATAGGTTATGAATAAATTACTACCCTGATAAACCAAACCAAGTACATTATTATAGGATTTAATCTTGAAAAAACTATTATAATTATTAAAACTTACTTAAGCACATTTAAAAAATAAGGAGAATTTTTACAATGAATCAATGGTACGAAGAACTGTTCAGCAATTTCGCAGATAAATACGAAGATGAATCATTTACCCAGGGAACAATCGGAGAAGTTGATTTCATAGAAAAAGAAATAAATAACGATAAAAACTGTAAAATACTTGATGTCGGCTGTGGAACTGGCCGTCATGCAATTGAACTCACTAAAAGAGGCTATCGGGTAACTGGCGTTGATCTATCCGAGAACATGCTTAAAAAAGCTCAAGAAAATGCTAGTAATGCGGGAGTTGAGATAGATTTCAGGCAGGCTGATGCCAGAAATCTCCCCTTCGAGGGAGAATTTGACCTGGTTATTATGCTTTGTGAGGGTGGCTTCCCCTTAATGGAAACTGACGAGATGAACTTCCAGATATTGGAAAGCGCAGCTCGATCACTGGATAAAAAGGGTAAATTAATCTTCACTACCCTTAATGGCCTGTTTCCTTTATTCCATTCAGTCAAAGATTTCATAAATGCCAATTCTGAATCTCAGAAAAATATTGAAAACACTTTTGACCTTTTGACCTTCCGGGACAAATATCAGTTGGAAATTGAAGGTGATGATGGAAATACAATGAATTTAAACTGTAATGAACGATATTACGTTCCATCCGAAATCACATGGCTTCTAAAATCTCTTGGATTTAATCAAATTGGTATTTATGGATGTGAAATTGGTGCATTCAGCAGGGATGATCCATTAACTACTGAAAGCTATGAAATGATGGTAATTGCAGAATATTAGAAATCATGTTAGGAAATTCTGGCATTGTGGACCAGGAGCATTAGACATATAAAATATTGAGAGTAGGGGGATTTTCAATGAAAAAATGGTACCAGGAAATGTTCGTCAACTACGCAAACGAATACGATAAGGAAGATTTCACCCGGGGAACAGAGGGCGAAGTTGCTTTCATTGAAAAGGAAATAAATTATCAGAAAGATGTTAGAATACTGGATATAGGGTGTGGAACTGGTCGTCATGCCATTGAACTTGCGAGAAGGGGCTATTCAGTAACAGGTATAGATCTATCTGAGTCAATGATTAATAAAGCAAGAGAGAAGGCAGAAATTGCTGAAGTGGAAGTGAATTTTGAAATAGCTGATGCCAGAAACCTACCATTTGAAAATCAGTTTGATCTGGTGATTATGATCTGTGAAGGTGCCTTTTGTTTGATGGAAACTGATGAGATGAATTTCCAGATTTTGGAAAGTGCAGCCCGATCACTGAATAAAAAGGGTAAATTTATATTCACAGCTTTAAATGGGTTATTCCCTCTTTACAATAATGTTAAAGATTTTATTAATTCCAATAGCATAGAAAAGGTTAGTGGTGAATATAAATTCGACTTTATGACTTTTAGAGATAGATCAACCCACGAAGTACTTGATAATGAGGGTAATAAGAGAGTTTTAGAATGTGAAGAGAGGTATTATGTTCCATCAGAAATTACATGGCTTCTTAAATCCCTTAATTTCAACAAAATTGATATTTACGGATGTAAATTAGGTGAATTTAGTAGAGATGATGAATTAACAACTGAAGATTATGAAATGCTGGTTATAGCTGAACATTGAACTTATAACATCAATCTATTAATAATAGAATTTACATAGAGATTTGGGGGAATATTTTGGAAAATAAATTCTATATTCTGGGAGCGGTGTTAATAGCAGTTTTTTTGGTATTTACATCGAGTTCATGCTTAAATAATCAGTGTTCAAGTAATGAATTTTCCTATGAAATCGCTGTATTCGATTCAATGCTTCTTGATGAGGGGGATATTGATAAAAATCTTACCCCCATTGATGAATCCAATAATAATTTATCCTGGCAGGGTGAAGATGAGGAAAAAAGAGTGTTAATGGTTACATGGACAAAGTATCCTTCCAGTTATCCAGTGGGAGAAACTGTCAGAACTTCATGGGGTGATACTTGGGTTACGGTCTATCCTGAATTGAAGAATTACTTTACCAGTCATCCAACAACTAATGAAGACCTAAAACTACAAACTGCCCAGCTTTTAGGCATGCCACCAGATACAAATAACTCATATTTCGTGGAATTATGGGTTAAACCTGGTGATTTATTCCGACCTTCGGCTGATAATGAAATAAACGACACTGTTAGCCAGTTGAATTTCCCACCTAGCACCGATTTGACGTATAAAGAATGGTTCCTAAACAACACCATAGATTCCTATTTTGCAAATCGATTCCCCTGGACAAGATTAGGATACACATATCACTGGGACAACCCTGAATCGAAGATAGGTCTTAGTGAATACGTAATTAAGGAGAATTCAGAAGTTCTTGTTAAATCTAAGGCACCCACATTGGATTATTTGAATCGAGGATGAAATGTTAATCAATATTTATTGATCCAAATCTCATTTAACACGCTTTTTTTTTTTATTATATTGCAATTTTAGTTTTTTATTCTTATTATTTAGGGTATATGGCTATATTGGGTTATAAAAATTTTTTTATGGGTTTGTTTTGTCTTTTTTATTCATTTGGGCACTTTTAATTTTCAAAATTGATTGATGAATTAGGGTCCATAACTATAAATAGTACCTTGCATTATACAGTACCTTGTAAGATGCAGTGATCATCATGAATGCACAATTTAAAAAAGGGGTGCTAAAACTGCTTGTTTTAGTTCTTCTTGATAAAAAAGACTGTTATGGTTATGAAATGGTCGATGAAATCTCAAAGAGCATTTCAATCTCCGAAGGCACCATTTATCCTCTTTTAAAGAGATTAAAAAAGGAAAAAATGGTAAGTTCATACTTAAAAGAATCCCAAGATGGCCCACCAAGGAAATATTACAAGATAACTGACTCTGGAAAAGAAAAAAAGGCTGAATTGGTTGCAGAATGGTTTGAATTCTCTAATGGTGTCAATAACCTAGTTCATGATAAAATGACGGATGATAATTTGGGGGATATTAAGGATGAAGAAGGATGAATATATCGGAAAACTCACTAAACTCCTTAGAAAACTGCCAAAGGAGGAAAAACAAGACATAATTTCAGATTATGAAGAACATTTCATGATTGGCCTGGAAAAGGGTAGAACTGAGGAAGAAATATCAGAAGCCTTAGGGAATCCCAAAACACTTGCAAAACAAATTAAAGCGGAATATATGGTTAAAAGGGCTGAAGATAAACAATCTGCTGGGAGCATGTTTGAAGCAGTACTGGCTGCCACAGGACTTGGAATTTTCAATCTTATATTTGTTGCAGTACCTGCCATGATTTTGGTTGCAATTTTATTAACACTGTTTGTATTTGGCGGAGCAATGGTTTTCAGTGGCATTTATATAACTCTGGCTTCTTTCCTACAGCCTCTTCTGCCTCAGTACAATTTTAATATAGTAATAGGTGATGGGTTGTTGAACATTTTAGGAGGAGTAATCGTTGGTATTGGTTTAACCATATTAGGTTTGGCTTTATTAGCTGGAATGTATTATGTTACTCGATGTTTCTATGGATTAGCAATCAAATACTTGAAAATGAATCTAGAGATTATTAAAGGGCGTAGATAACGATTTTAGAAATAATATTTGGGGGTCTTTATGGTGAAAAAAATTCTTTGGGAATTGTTGGCTGGCACTAAAGGCGGAATAAATCGTGCTAGAATTATAGATGTTTTAAAAAGAAGACCTTACAATGCCAATCAACTAGCAGAAATACTTTCTCTAAATTATAAAACAATCAAATATCATATTGAAATTTTAGAGGAAAAGGATATAATCACATCAACAGGTAGGGGATACGGTGCATTGTATTTCCTTTCAGATAAAATGGAAGCAAACTTCAACACTTTCCTGCAGATCTGGTTAGAATTCCGACGTTCTGATGCTGAAATATATTATATTGATAATGAAATGCCAAATAATGTACCTCTAGAATTGATTCACTAATTTTTATTTATTTTTCTATTTATTAAAATATATTTAAAAAATTGGATAGTTTCTATTTTTTGATTAGAACCCTTACTTTATCGATATCAGCCAATAATTGTATCAAATTAATTATTGTTTTGGATATTACAAAATACCCTTTAAATATTTTTTTAAACGGTATTCTTTTTTCTTCTGGACTTGATATTTTCCAATTTTGGGTGAATTTGGGTGTAATTTGTGGGGAAATAAGAGATAATTGGAATAAAAAATGGGGAAATTATGGGGAAATTTTGGAAAAAACTATTTTTAAGGGTTTAATCTAACATCTGATTACAAAAAACATGAATTACTGAAAAGGAGGTAATCTCGAGAGTAATGAAATAAAAAAGGGATCAAAAGTCACGATCTCCCAATGAAAGGAAGGGTTTCGTATAATAAAGGATTGTGTTTCGCTTATACCGCCTATGTAATCCTTCCTTGAGGGAAATCCTGGTTTGAAGAATTATTAATTTGATAAAATTATTTAAATGCTTTATAATGTAAAAAGAATATTTTTAGACGGATTTTGATAATAATTTACTAAATATGACTTTTTGATAGTTTAAATTAGTTTGAATGAAATTAGGTGATTTACATGTCATTTACAAAACTTATAGCCAAAAATCCTTTCAGAAACAAAGCAAGATTGGCTTTAGCAGTAATTG
This sequence comes from Methanobacterium sp., assembly GCA_020855015.1. GTDB lineage: Archaea > Methanobacteriota > Methanobacteria > Methanobacteriales > Methanobacteriaceae > Methanobacterium. The sequence goes on along the minus strand of JAHKLP010000077.1, from coordinate 45,120 downwards.
GGATTGCTATTGGAATCGCTACTATTGTGGCTCTGGGCATGGTAACTGAAGGGCTTAAAGCAAGTGTTGAAGAGCAATTGATGACTGGCGGAGCTGATTTTGTGGTTATGAAAAACACCACTTCAGAATCCGCATCAGGTTCTTACAGCATTAAAGATAAAAGGATCGATGAAATCAGTAAAATAAATGGTGTTAAACAGGCAGCAGGCGTGTATACTAGCAGTAGAATGGTAGATGGCAACCAGTTGGGATTTGCTGGAATCAAATCCAAGGATCTGAACATGTTGGGTGCCAGAATGATACAAGGCAATGCATATGCAGATGACAAGAACGAATTAATACTGGGAAAACTGGCTGCAGAGAAGCTGAAAAAGAAAGTTGGAGATACAGTAACTTTCAACGGCAATCAATACGTTGTAACTGGAATATTTGAAGTTGGAAATAAGGAACTGGATTCTATAGGTGCATTGTCCCTTGAAAAACTCCAGTCCATGGATGAAAATGAAGGTAAAGTGGACATGATCTATGTGAAGATCAACAAGGGAGCAGATTTAAAAACAGTCTCGAAATCAGTTGAAAAAGCTTACCCTGGAGAATTGACCACTATAGCATCACTTGAAGATTTCCAAAAAGCGGATGATAGTTTACAGATGGTGGAAACCGCATCAATGGCCATATCCCTTCTGGCAATTATCATTGGGGGAATAGGAATTATTAACACTATGATAATGTCTGTATTCGAACGAACCAGAGAGATTGGTGTATTTAGAGCAGTTGGATGGAAAAGTAGAAGGATTTTGGCAATGATATTGGGGGAATCCGTTGTATTAACATTACTTGCAGGAATGGTGGGAATCGTTCTGGGAGTTGTTGGAATTGAAGTCATTATAAATTTGTTTGAAACTCCTCTAGACTTGGTCTTCACTCCTGCCTTGGCTTTGAGGGCCCTGGGGATCGCCGTAATTGTGGGTCTAATTGGAGGATTGTATCCTGCCATAAGAGCTAGTAGACTACCCCCAACGGAGGCGTTGCGCTATGAATAATGGAAACATTGTGGAAATTACTAATCTAAAAAAGGGATATGATAAAGGGAAGATAAAAGCCTTAAATGGTATTGACATTCAAATCCGGAAAGGAGAATTTGTATCCATAATAGGACCATCTGGATCTGGAAAGTCCACCCTTTTGAACATGATCGGTGCTTTGGACACTGCTGATGACGGTCTGATAACTGTTGCCGGTAATGATCTAATGCTTAAAAAAGATCTAAGCGATTTCCGTTCTAAAAAGATTGGCTTCATCTTCCAATTACACAATCTAATACCCAACCTTTCAGTTCTGGAGAACGTGATTATACCAATGTACGGAAACGGGTATAAAAGCAGCCATATGAGTAAGAGGGCCATGAAACTCCTTAAGTATGTAAAACTGGAGGACAAAGCTGAAAGAAAACCTACTGAACTTTCAGGTGGTGAAAGGCAGAGAGTTGCCATTGCACGCGCTCTGGCGAATAATCCATCTATAATCCTTGCAGACGAGCCTACAGGTTCATTAGATTCTAAAAATGGGAAGATGGTCTTAGAACGTCTGAAAGAACTTCATGAAAAGGAGAATGTAACCCTGATCATGGTAACTCATGATATGAATGTGGCTGCCATGGCTGAACGAACAATTGAGGTTCTGGACGGACAAGTCCAGACTTAATTTTTTTTAAATAAGTATTTCACGGTGAAAACATGGATCTTTATAGTCTTGCTTTTAATAACATCCGTAGAAGAAAACTTAGAAGCATTTTGACCACTCTTGGGATAATAATTGGTGTTGCAACGATTGTCATGCTTTTAGGAGTAACAACTGGGGTTACTTCGGCTATTAAAGATGAAACAAATAAGTACATGTATGATGTTGTAGTTACCCCGGCATCCAGCACAGGATCTTACTTAATGGATGGTCAAACTGCATCAGACATCAGAAATAGATCAGAACTGTATGATTTCCGTGAAGTCACGGTTTTTTCAGAGGATATAAAGGGAGATAGATTATTTTTCGAGGGAACAAATAACTGGAAAGATGTGAAACTAAAAACTGGAACATATGGGGTTGTAATATACCAGTCAGTGGCAGATAAGTATGGTTATAGTATTGGTAGTAAAATAAAGGTTAAAAATCGGGAATTAACTGTAACCGGAATATCTAAAGATACACAGTCCTTTTATGTATTTATTGATCAGTCTTATGCAAAACAACTTGCAGGTAATAAAGTGAGTGCAATCTATGCTAGTACAGATGGAGACCCTAAAACTGTATCTGAGGAAATTGAAAGGCAAATAAATGGAATTTCAGTTGAAACTAAGTCTGAAAAGGTTAATGAAGTTCAAGAAATGACTGGTCAAGCTCTGCTCTTCACTGCAATTATAGCCAGCGTAGCACTCCTTGTGGGAATCATAAGCGTGATAAACACCATGTTAATCAGTGTTATGGAGAGAACCAAAGAATTGGGAGTATTAAAGGCTATAGGATTTACCAACTGGGAAATCAAGGGAAGTATTCTATTTGAATCAGGTCTTTTGGGTTTTTCAGGAGGAATTGTAGGAGTTATTTTTGGAATTATTGGAATTATTGGAATTGCAAATGTTCTGAAACTCACTGAATACATGTATGGAATGATGCCTTTATGGTTGATCTTAGGGGTCATAGTTGGCTCTACCCTTTTAAGCGTACTTGCCGGATTATATCCTGCGATGCGGGCTTCAAAACTGAACGTAGTGGAGGCTTTGAGAAATGAATAACCATGTGCTTGAATTTAGAAATGTCTGGAAAACTTATCATATGGGTGATGACTTGGTAAATGCCCTGGCTGGACTTGATCTCGTTTTGGATGAGGGTTCATTCACTGCAGTCATGGGGCCTTCCGGGTCTGGCAAATCAACATTTCTACACGTTGCTGGCATATTGGACACTCCTACCATGGGTGTGTGTCGTTTAAATGGAAACGAAACAGTTAAACTTTCTAAAAAAGAACAAGCCCGCCTTAGAAGGAATGAAATAGGTTTTATCTTTCAAAGATTCAACCTTATGTCCCAACTTACATCACTGGAGAACGTCATGCTGCCCATGATTGATAATGATTCCCAGAAGGCTAAAGAGATTCTGGATAAGATAGGATTACACGGAAAATATAATAAACGCCCCACTCAACTTTCGGGAGGAGAACAACAGAGGGTAGCAATTGCTCGGGCTTTGATAAATAATCCTTCCATTATTCTGGCTGATGAACCAACAGGAGAACTGGACACCAGAAATGCAAATTCTATAATGCAAATATTGCGTGATCTAAATATGAATGAAGGGGTGACTATTGTAGTTGTTACCCACAATCCTGTGGCAGCTGATTTTGCAGATGAGATAATCCATATGAGTGATGGGAAAATAGTCAACATGGCCAGTAAATAGGTTTTAACTTGGATGTTTCTTTGAAATCCCTATTTTACCATTTTTTTTTATTTAAATAAGTGTTTAAAAAATTAAAATAGGTTTTAAACATGTCTGCGGAACTTAATCAACTATTTTGTATATTTAAACTGCTACCTTTGTCTATCAGCATTGGAAACTTACTCCTGATTATGATAATTCTTTATTTTTATTGGAGTAGAACCAAGGTAATGCAATTAAGATTTAATAGTATGGTTTTGTTTTTTGCATTCTTCCTGATTCAAAATTTATTATTCGCAGCTTATTTCGTTTTAAAGATTCCTAACAATTTTAACGATTTAATAGCTCCAATTATATTCCTAGGCTTTGAATGCGCAGCTTTATTGCTAGTTTTAAGAGTAACTTGGAATGATGCGTAATTGGTTGAGAAGTGATTTTTCATATTATATTGAAAAATTTATTTAACAACTTTCAGCATAATAAAGCTTGAATATAATAATAAGGGATTTAAATGATAGAACTAAGAGAAGCCACTATTAAAGATAGGAAAAAAACTTATAAATGGCTTTATTATTCTGACTTTTCAGATTATCTAAACGAATTGGGAGGAATCACCAAAGAAACCATTCCATCCTATGAATATTATAAAAAAGATGAATACATGGATTTTTATTTCGATGGTTCTCAACCAGAAAAAGGACGCGCTTACATTATAGTTTGTAGAACTAATGGTAAAATAGAGGATATAGGTATAATATCCTACACATCATTCCATTTACTAGATAAAATCACTGAATTCGATATCTGGCTTAAGGGACTCAACTACACTGGGCATGGTTATGGTACGGAGGCTCTTTTACGGCTTGCTGGAATTGTTAGGGATAGTGGATATGATAAAGTCATTATTCGCCCTTCAAAACATAATAAAAGGGCGATAAACGCCTACCAAAAGGCAGGATTTGTTGAAGAGAATTTTGAACCTGAAAATTATATAAAAACAGAATATATTCCAAAATTCAGTGATGGAGATTATGGTCCTGATGGTGACGTTTTTTTGGTGTTAACTCTTTAAATTACCCCTTAAATGGATTTATTGGAAAATCAAAAAGATTATGATATAATTATATGGGGATGTGTTTCATGGTGATTAAATATAAAAAGATAAAGGATTTTACCGAAAAAGAACTTCAAAATCTTTTCCTTTCAGTTAATTGGGATTCGGGAAATTACCCTGATAAGTTAAAAAAAGCGATCAAGAATTCTCACAGAGTGTACTCTGCATGGGGCTGTGATAATAATGGTCAAGAAAAACTCGTTGGATTGATAAATTCTTTATCTGATGGTGTCATGACAGTTTACTTCCACTATTTGTTGGTACTGCCAGATTATCAGAATATGGGAATTGGAAAGGAACTCGTTAGTTTAATGCTTTTAGAATATAAAGATTTCGCACGTTTAGCTGTGATTGCATACGACCGCGAGGTTGATTTTTATAAAAAATGTGGTTTCGAACTGGGAGGGGATAAAAGTCCCATGTTTGTAACGTATCTAAGGACATAAGGGTTTAAATCAATAGGAGAATGATTTATGGAAATTTCAGTTATACTGGCCCATCCTTACCCAAAAAGCTTCAATCATGCCATTTACCAGACAGTTCTGGAGACTTTAAAGGTTAATGGTCACCAAATCAATGCCCATAATTTATATGAAGAAGAATTCAAACCCCTACTGGATGGTTCTGAACTCGTCAATGGAGAAACATCTGATCCACTGGTATTGAAGCACCGTCAGGAGATTAAAAAAGCCCAGGGGATTATCATAATACATCCTAACTGGTGGGGTCAACCCCCTGCAATATTAAAGGGTTGGATGGATAGACTGCTTCGTTCTGGTGTGGCTTACGAGTTTGAAGAGGGGGATGATGGTTCTGGAGTGCCTGATGGTTTGCTGACCGCTGAAATAGCTGTTGTATTCAACACATCTAACACAGCAGCTGAAAGGGAGATGCGAGTATTTGGTGACCCATTAGAGCACATCTGGAAAGATTGTGTTTTTGATTTCTGTGGAATAAAGAACTATTACCGTAAAATGTTCCGCTTAGTAGTCACTAGCACCTTCGATGAACGTGAACAATGGTTAAAAGAAGTTAAAGAAACTATTAACTATTATTTCCCGGGAAACGGACAGAGTTAATCATAATATTAAATTTTAATGTGAGATATTCAAACAAGACTAATATACACACGACTAACTAAGTCTCAGGGGTGAAATATTGAATAAAAGCAAGTTATTAAGGAATTTAATTCTTGATAATGAAACCCTTATCATGCCCAATGCCTATGACCCTATAAGTGCCAGAATGATTGAAAAAGCAGGTTTTAGGGCAGTGCAATGTTCTGGTTACAGTTTTTCAATAAGAGCTGCCTATCAGAAGGAACATGAGGTAACCTTAGACGATAACCTGGAATGGACCCGCCGAATCGTTAATGCAGTGGACGTACCAGTAATGGCCGATGCTGAAGATGGATATGGAGACCCAGAAACTGTTATAGGGACCGTGAGCAAGTTTATTGAAATTGGGGTGGCAGGGTTGAATATTGAAGACCAGATATTAAAAGATCCAGGCCCCCTGAGAATTATTGACGAAGAGTTGATGGCTGAGAAGATAATGATGGCCCGTGAAACAGCTGAATTCAAGGGAAATCCTCATCTGGTTATAAACGGCCGCACAGATGCTTTGAAATCCCTTCCAGATCGGGAAGAAGCTTTAAACCTTGCAATTGAACGAGCCAACGTGTATCTTGATTCAGGAGCCACTCTTGCTTTTATAACCTATGCTGAAACATTAGAAGAAGTGAAAACCGCAGTTAGGGAAGTTAAAGGGCCGGTTACTATAGCTGCAGGAATGCCATACAACATAAATAACTTCAAAATTGATGATCTGAGAAAATGTGGTGTTGCCAGGATAAGTCTACCTACACTACTTGTATATTCAAGTTTGAAAGCCATGGAAAGGTCTCTTTCCCATGTAATAAAAGATGAAATTGATAAAATGCTGGAAGAAGACGATTTATATTCAACAGGGGATTTGAAAAACTTGTTAAATTAAATAATATTTGTTTAATGATAATATTAGGTATTTAACAACAAAGGGGCTTTTCAATGTTACCGTGGGTTATAATTTACAACGCAGTAAGTCTGGATGGGAGGATCACAGGTTTTGATGCAGATGTGGAACTTTACTATGAATTGGCATCTAAATGGGATGTTGATGCAGTTTTAATGGGCAGCAACACTGTACTCATTGGATTCGGGGTTAAACCGGGGCAAAACATTGAGGAATCTGTAGAAGCATTCCAACCCAGATTAAAAGATGTAGATGATCGGCCCTTACTGGTGGTCCCAGATAGTAAGGGGCAGATTCGTATCTGGACTGAAATATTGAAAATGCCCTACATCAGGGATGTTTTGGTTTTATGCAGTCGTTCAACTCCTTCAGAGTATCTGAACTTTCTGGAGGAACGTTACATTGATTATCTGGTGGTGGGGTACCAACATGTGGATATGGAAACTGCCCTGGAAGAATTAAACACAAAATTCGGTGTTAAAAAGATAAGAATAGACAGTGGGGGTGTTCTTAACGGAATCCTCTTGAGTGCTGGGCTGGTTGATGAAGTACGCTTGTTATTGCATCCTTAAATAGTTGGAGGAGAACCAAAAAATTCTATTTTCCAGGAAGGCGACTTATATGACGAAAATGCTCCTATAAAGTTACAACTGGATAATATGGAAAAAATTAAGGATGGTATCATCTATTTGAAATATAAAGTCTATAATGAAATGCTGAAATAATTAGATGACGAAAAATATTCAGAATGAGGATTAATATGCTTAATTTAATACAAAAAGATGGTTTAAAAGAATATACGAGATCTTCTCAATGGGTGGACTATGAAACTCCTCAAATACAGAAAAAGGCCCTGGAACTATCTCAGGATATGGATGGGCCTGAAATGGTAGAAAACATTTATAACTTTGTAAGGGATGAGATAGATCATTCCATGGATGCCGGACAGGATATGGTAACCTTCAAGGCTTCAGAGGTTTTAAAAAAAGGTCACGGTATATGTTTTGCCAAATCTAATTTGTTAGCTGCTCTTTTGAGGTTTATGGGGATTCCTACTGGATTTTGCTATCAAAGATTGGTTCATGAAGATGGATACCTTGTTCATGGTCTAAATGCAGTTTATATTATTGATAATTGGGTTCGAATGGATGCTCGCGGAAACAATCATGATATTGATGCTCAATTTTTCATGGATAAAGAGAAATTAGCTTTCCCTATTCAGGAAGTGGGAGAAGACGATTATCCCTATATTTGCAGTAATCCGGATGGCAGGGTTACTGAAGCAATGGTTCGGTCAAAAAATGTTGAAGAGGCCTACAAAAATATTCCAACATCCTTGACTTATTAGTAAACTAATTTTGAATCTTTTTTAGTAATGTGTAATGTTATTGCCAGATTATTGATATACAAAAAAGTACAGATTAATATGATATAGGGGGGATGACATGGATAAGAATACTTTTTTAGGTTTAGGAATATCGTTGATAATATTGGTTATTTTTGCATCAGGATGCACACAGGAGAATAATCAAACAACAGATCAATCTGGGGATCAATCTGGAGGTTTCCAGATTACTAGCACTGCATTTGTTCAAGGTGGTCAAATACCTCAAAAGTACACAGCAAATGGTGATAACATATCTCCGCCTCTTGCATGGACCTCAGCGCCCCAAAAAACCATAAGCTTCACCATAACTTGTGAAGATCCAGATGCATCCGGTTCTGGTGGTGGAGCATTTTTCCACTGGATAGTTTTTGACATACCTGGAAATGTTACCCAGTTGGCTGAGGGTATAACCAACCAGAGAACATTGGATAATGGTGCAAAACAGGGAACCAATGACCTAGGCACAATAGGATACACCGGCCCATCACCACCGAGCGGAACACATAGATACGCATTTAAAATCTATGCACTTGATGTGATGCTTAATTTAGATGCTGGTGCAACTAAGGAGCAGGTAACTAATGCCATGCAGGGACATATACTGGGGCAAACTCAAATCACAGGTAAATATGGGGCATAAGTCTATTTGAAGGAAATGAGTTCATAAAACTTATTTCCTTTCATTTTTCATGAAATCCTAATTAACGTACAAAGATGTCCTATAAAGTTTTAAATAGTACTCTCATTTTAAATAGTAATCTGAATACTGAAGTTAAATGAGTTAACTATAATGTTTTTTGATTATGGTACCAGTTAACTGGGTGTAAAAAATGCGAGATGATTACGTTCACGGATATTCGGAAAGGGAAGCAATTAGGCTGGTTGATCAGGCAAAAACACTGTCTGCTCTCATGCATCATGATACTATATATCATGAAGGCAGTCTGGTCTTGGAGGCTGGTTGTGGGGTAGGAGCTCAAACCGTCACCCTGGCTCGAAACAGCCCCCATGCCGAGATAACTTCACTGGACATATCAGAACCATCCTTAAATCATGCCCGGGCTTTAATCAATAAAGAGGGGATTTCAAATGTCAAATTTCAAGTAGGCGACATTATGAACTTGCCATTTGAGGATGAGACCTTTGACCATGTGTTCATTTGCTTTGTTTTAGAACATCTGCCCGACCCGGTGGGGGCGCTTTTAGGTCTCAAGAGGGTTCTCAAAAAAGGAGGATCCATTACAGTTGTTGAGGGAGACCATGGGTCCTGTTACTTCTATCCTGAAACAGAAGAAGCGGTGAAAGCTTGGCAGTGCCTGATTAAAGTTCAAATAGACTTGGAATGCAATCCCTTAATAGGCCGGGAACTGCACCCCTTGTTAACTGAAGCTGGATTTAAAAATATCAAAGTAGATCCCAGGGTGGTCTATGTGGACTCAAGCAAGCCAGAACTGGTCGATGGCTTCATCATAAAAACTATAATCGCCATGGTGGAGGGAGTTAAAGACCAGGCCATCGAATCTGGCTTAATAGATCTCAAAACTTGGGAAAAAGGTGTTGATGACTTGCATAAGTCTGCAGAACCTTCAGGGACATTTTTCTATAATTTTTTCAAGGGAGTGGCTACCAAATAAAGTCGAAATTCAGTTCAAAAATATTAGAGATCAGGCAAAAAAAATCATGATCATTGAAAAGGCTGATAAAAGGGATTCAGGAGAAATTCTCACTCTTCAGAGGTTTTGTTACATTAGTGAAGCTGAAATATACTCTGATTACAGTATCCCTCCCCTGATTCAAACCTTAGATGAGATCAAAGCTGAGTTTCGGGATTATTATTTCCTGAAGGCATTAGAGGATGGGAACATAATTGGTTCAGTCCGGGCAAGAATTTCTGAACCTGGAACTTGTTATATCGGAAGATTAATCGTACACCCCTATTTCCAGAATCAAGGAATTGGAACGCTTTTAATGCGGGAAATAGAGAAAATATTCCATGAATGTGAAAGATGGGAGCTTATAACAGGTCATCTAAGTAAGAAGAATATAAAACTTTATGAAAAGTTGGGTTATAACATATTTAAGATAGAAGAACTCACCCTAAATTTAAATTTAGTTTATCTTGAAAAGCTAAACAAATAATAAGAAAGGATAACCTTTTGAAGATATTTATGGATTGATAACAAGCCAAAAGGAGAAAAAATGAGTAAATTCGAAAAATCGGAATGGGCAGAAGATAAACATGCCAAGGAATTCATGGAAAATGCAGATATTTACATTCTGGAAAGACAAAGGTTATTTGAAATCTTAAAATCATTCTACACATATTTTCTGGGAAACAAGGCATATCAGAGACCTATAAATGTCTTAGATTTAGGTTGTGGTGATGGTGCTCTTACTCGGGAATTATTGAAGGAAGATCCAAAAATTAAGGTCACATTGATCGATGGTTCAGCAGAGATGATTAGAAATGCTAGGAAACATCTTGAATCATATGAAGGCTTTAACTTTATTCAAAAAACTTTCCAGGAGTTATTGAAAGATGAATCAGAGGGTAATGATAAAATAACCGATGGATTTGATTTTGTAATTTCATCCTTGGCCATACATCACCTTCACACTAAAGAAAAAGAAGCCCTCTTCCGTTACATACATGAACATTTAAATTCTGGCGGATTTTTTTTAAATATAGAAACAGTCAAAGCTCCAACAGACGAACTGGAAAGTTGGTATCGTGTATTATGGGGTGAATGGATACGAAAAAACCAGATAGAAATGGATGCCAAGGAAAATTTTGAATATTTGCCAGAACAGTATAAGAACAATCCAGATAACCATCCTGATACTATTAATACCCAGTTAAATGCTTTAAAGTCAGTTGGATTTCAACAAGTGGACTGTTACTATAAATATGGGATATTCACCATATTCGGTGGGAAAAAATAAGGATATGATCAAAAGCTGATGTATACTAACCAAAGGAATTCTTCCTAAAGGTTCAGCACCAAGAAAACGATTGGAAGTAGATAATTTGCTATTGCAAATATATCTGGACGATTATTCTCTATTCCAATGTCCTGCTGCGGTTTTATATAGTGCGTAGATAATTACCAGGTAGGCGATTGATCTAATCACCATAATGATAATATCGGAGCTTTTCATCCCTAAAATGATTGCCAGGTGAGCTATACCAAAAAAACCGAAAGTTAAGGCTACATATAGGGCGATTAAGCTTCTTTTTTTGTAGTATTCCCAGTAACCTAAACCGACTATTATTATACAGAAAATCAGGTTTAGAATAGTTACTGGATCAATGACACTAGCCATTATTGAAACCTCCTATGATAATATTTTTTATGCTCCGATATGTTAATATGTTTTTTGATAACCTAACTAGGAAGAGTTGAGTAATAAACCATTTATAGTATAATTAACTTATACATCAGTGATAACTGGAATTATGTGCTAGTAATCATCAAAGTATAGGATTTGTAAAGATGAGGACTATAACCTTGTTTGCAATATTAGTTGTGATTATGATGGGGGTTTTCTACGGGGTTATATTCGCGACTGGTGGAGAAAAGGCCGATATGAATGGTAAAATCATTGGAATTTGTCATGCTAATCCACATGATGAAAATAATACTCAGAATTCTATTTTAGTTGAGGGAAAGGTTGCAGGCAACAGTGAACCCCACAATATATCGGTAAAGGTTAATAATGCAACGGTAATACTCCAAGAAAATGGAAAAAAACGTGTTAATGCATCTTTTTCTAACATAAAAACTGGGACTAATGTTGCTGTAATTTTTACTGGCCCTTTTATGGATTCATATCCTCCCCAGACTACAGCCAAACAAATAGTGATTAGTTCCTGAGAGCTTATCATACTACAGTTGATTAAAACTTTTTTTCTTTATTCTGAATTTCTTATCATATCAATCTGTTAAATGCAATTAAATGATTTATAAAGGCGTAATAATTGAATAAGTATAGAAATAATATTTAAAATATCTTAAACGATTTCGGGGATTGATAACAAGATTACTGGGGATTTATGGAACAGATGAATCCGTAATACAGATTATATGGATGGAAAAAATCCAGATGAGCTATGCCAACAACTTTGTGTCCTGCAGGATTAAATGTGGTCCGATACATGTTATATGTCTTTAGATGTGCTTTCTACTATGTTTCCAATAATAAACATGGTCCAGAACTGCTTTAATGGTGGATTGGAAGGACAGTGAAGAAACAATATAATAAAGCTAACATTGATTTCTATGGCTTTCATTGGTAAAACAGGCTTTAATCCATAATTACTATTCGTAAAATCTGCATATGGAATAATAGGCTCTCCTAAACAAATGTTATTTTTCCTCCGTAAGGTTTAAATAGCAACAGTGCGCAACGTAACTAATGAGCCAAGGTAGCTTAGAGGCGAAGCGGTGGACTGCAGATCCATTACACGGGAGTTCAAATCTCTCCCTTGGCTTTAACCCATTAAAAAGGTCATTATAATGACCATAAATTAAGGGGTCATAGTGTAACCAGGCTATCATCTGGGACTCCAGTTGTCTTTGAGGAAACGCGCGCTCTGACGTTAGGTATGACCAATCGGATGATGATCGATTGGAGTACTGAGACAAGAGAAATCCTAGGATCTGGGTTCAAATCCCGGTGACCCCACTCTACTATTTCTATCAATATATTTTTTTCCTACTTCGAATGGGTGTAAAATTGAAAAAAATCGGCGATGTAATCGTAATTGAAGGAATGGGTTATGATTCTAATGTTTATGTTTTTGAAGATGTTATAGTGGACACTGGAACCGGTCAACACATGGATTACATACTCAAATCTATACAAGACGCTGGTAAGAAAGTTGATGATTTGTCATTAATAGTAAACACCCACAATCATTACGACCACGTGGGTGGAAACCGATACTTTAATTTGCAAGTGGCCATGCATGCAACTGATGCGATTGCACTTGAAGAAGGGAATGAAGATGCACTTCTGGCCACTATGTTCGGGAAATCCGTGGAAAAAATGAAAGTGGACCTGAAACTGGAAGAAGGGGATAAAATACACGGATTCGAGGTTCTTCTTACACCTGGCCATACTGCTGGAAGTATCTGCTTATATGATGGTGAAACCCTTATCTCTGGAGACACTGTATTTTCTGGTGGAGGTTTTGGACGTGTGGATCTTGGCGGGAATATGGATGATATGAGGAGATCTCTGGAGAGATTGAGTAAATTAGAGGTCCAGTACCTTTTACCCGGCCATGGGCCTGCAGTAGGGGATGGTTCACAACACATTAGAATGGCCAATGAAATGGTTAATGGGTTTTATTAAAATTTTGGTAATAATCCCTTTTTAATCCTATTCTAAGAAGAAAAATAGCTTCTAAGGGATTTAAAATCAGATGTTTTTTAATATTTTATTTGATTCCTATTTTTTTCTACATGTACGGTTACTTCCCTGGCACCATAATGGTTTCCAACAAAATCATAGAAGGTCAGATTCCAGCCAGTACTGGTTGAAGTAGCGTTAATTGCCGTATGGGGTGATGTCCAACGGAACTTTTTCACTTCAGGCAAAGTATTGGCATATTTAATTGCATTCTGGGCGGATTCGTAGCTTCCATTTTTGATACTGAGACTATTTACCTCCCTTAGGTTTGCGACAGTGTGGTTCAGAGTGTTGTAGGTGAAAACCCGGTACTTGTTTTTCCCATTGCTTTCCAACATAGTCCAGCTGAACATGTCTGAAGTGGGATATGCAGTTATATTAGTGTAACCATCATTGAGTGTCTGACTTTCAAGGGCTTCTATCTTTTCATAGGCTCGGATACCTCCGAAAGAGATTAACATAACCAAAAAACCAGTAAGGGCTATTTTTTTGTATTTTGGATCCAGGCGGAGGTATAGAACGAGGAGGATTACTATGGCAACCAGTGTTGTTACCAAATCTGTGTAATAATATAAATTTGCACTGAAACGGATAAGGGAAAATGGGTAGAGTAAAGGTATGCCTCCAGTGGTAAGGAAGTCCAAGAAGAGATGGATTAACACTCCAAAGTAAGCTAATGATACACTCTTCCAGTTGAATTCTACCTTGATATCTCTTTTTATCAAGTCGTTGATAAGGCCATATACTCTGGGCCGGGATATTATGTAAAGAAATATAATGGCAGTTACCAGTCCAAAAACGAAACTGTGAGTTATGCCTCTGTGGGTGAATATAAACAGCTCCGGGGAAATGAAACCAATCAAAACTAGAATAAAGTCAAAATCAATGGAAATACCTCCAAATCCTCCGGAAAGCCTGTCTTTAATTGTAAAATCCCTAAGCTTAAGAAGGGTTAAAATGGCAAAGGGAACAATGAAGTGTGTGAAAAGATCCATAATATAAAACTCTTTTTTTTAGCTAAAAGGGATTATTTTATTGAAACATTAATTTTATCTTTAATTTTATCTTCTGAAGATATCCATTAGACCTTTAAATAATACTAGAGCAGGTATAATTTCAAGTCTTCCTATCCACATGTTAAATATTAGAAGAATCTTAGCTATTTCAGGCATATTTGGAGACACTATCCCCATGGAAAGTCCTACATTACCTTGAGCTGACGCTACTTCAAAAAGTGAATTGATACCATCATATCCATAGTACATTAGGACTAACCAGCTAATAAACATGAAAAAAAAGTATATAAACGTGTAACTTCCCGCTTCTCTAATTTCAACATCTTCCACTAATTTTCCACTAATTCTGCGAGGAATGACTGTACCTTGGGGAGATAATATCCTTTTGATCTCCCAATACATTCCTTTGAAGATGGTGACTACTCTTATAAGTTTGATAGCTCCGGTGGTAGAACCTGCGGACATTCCAATGATCATGGCTCCGAGTATAATTATCTTGATATAGTCTGACCAGTTAATCATGACATTTGTGGATTGTATGCTTGATCCACAACAGCTGAGAGCGCTGACAACAAAAAAAACAGAATCTATGGTTGCCAATTTTGAAAAAACAATCAGAAGTATAGAAAACACGCAGATTATAATTAGCATAGCTTGAAACTGGATGTCCTTCAAAACATCTTGAACACGTCCCTTTAAAGCTTTGTAATGAATCAAAAAACTGGTTCCTCCAATGATCATCAGGATCATGGTGATAATATAGATGGCTATGCTGTTGTAGGAACCAATATTATTATTCTTAATGGACATACCACCAGTGGAAAGATTGGTAAAAGTATTGTTGATGGCATCAAAAAGATGCATACCGGCTAACACATAGAGAACAATTCCCATAACAGTGTATAAAAGGTATATCCACCAGATTGTTTTCACAGTACTGGCGATGCTTGGTTTTATCTTCTCATCACGTGCTTCTGATTTGTATAGCCGTGCTGCAGCTGTCCCGGGCCGTATTAAAATTCCTATGACTACAATGACGACTCCAAGCCCTCCAACCCACTGTTCTAGACTTCTTAAAAACAGAATTGATTTGGGCAGTATCTCTACATCAGTGTAGATACTGAGGCCACTTCCACTCCAGGCGGACATACTCTCAAAATAAGCGTTTAAAAAATCTATGTTAGTGCCGTACATTAGACAAAAGCTTCCGATTAGCGCGGCCCATAACCATGCTATGGAGGCAATTATCATCCCATGTTTGAGCTTTAACCGGTTGTAATCTGACGGTAATCTTCTGAGGATGTATCCTAATCCAATTGATAAAAATCCAAATACTATAAATTCAATAAAGTTTGATTCACCATATATAATTGCTATGATTAGGGGTATAAGAACTACAACACCAATACCTTGCATTATTATGCCCAGAGGATTGGCTATTAATAACAAATCTTTCTTCCCAAGATAGTTTCTCATATAATCTGATCGATAAACAATCTAATATATAAATTTCACTAGAAAGTCTGACTAAGGCAGATTTATCAGAAATTTGTCATTTAATGGTGAAAATTTTAAAAAAATATTCATAGTGATGAACATCCCAATTTTAGCATAGTATATTGGCTGTTTTAAGTTAAATTCTTTTAATCTATTGGAAAAAAATAATGTATGAAGTTATTATTAACGTATGTTAATTAAAGTCATATTCTTCCAATCTAACTATCATTGTCTAGTTATTTTTTGTTTTTTTCAATAACTTCCAGTTCTGATCCCATGAAATCTTTAATATCTCTTAGAGTGTTTAATATCTGGGCAGGGAAGACTATAGTGGAGTTTTGTTCAGTTGAAATATTACTTAAGACTTGCATGGTCCTCAGTTGCAATGCTATAGGGTGTTCGGCTATGATATCAGCAGCTTCTCCCAGTTTTCCAGCAGCAAGATATTCACCTTCAGCAGATATGATTTTAGCCCTTTTCTCCCTTTCAGCTTCAGCTTGCAGGGCAATAGCTCTTTGCATGCTATCTGGTAATTTAATGTCTTTTATCTCAACTGTTGTTACCTTTATACCCCAAGGTTCGCTGTGTTCATCGATAATTTCCTGGATACGTGTGTTGACTTTAGGAGTCTCGGATAAAACTTCATCCAGGGTGAATTGTCCCACAACGCTTCTTACTGTGGTCTGGGATATTTGGTTAACAGCACGGTTATAATCTTCAATCTCTACTACTGCCCGGTAAGCATCCAACACTTTAAAGTAAGCCACCGCCGCTACATCAATGGTTATGTTGTCTTGGGTTATGATCTTCTGTGCTGGTATGGGCATGGTCACAATCCTGAGTGATGGTTTGACCATCCTGTCAACCAGGGGAATTATTATACGGAGTCCAGGTTCTCTAACTCCTATGACTTTTCCTAATCTGAAAACAACCCCCCGCTCGTACTGATTCACGATCCTAATGGAAAGTCCCAGTATAATCAGTATTACTATGCCAACAATGATCATGGTAAATAAATCCATCTATTAACCTCCTTTTCCAAATTAGAAATTTTTTCTAGTTTTATCTATATTCAAACTACCTAATAAAACTCACATAATCCAGCTAGGAATAATAAGTGAGGAAGTATTTAAAAAATTTCATTAATGCCCTAAAAAGCGTCCTAATAGATTTAAATGAAATGTTCAAAAATTAAATATCATATGGTTATTTACAATTATGTTATAGCTTATTTATGTTTGTTTAAGGTTTATAGATTAAGTAAAAAGTTCATAACTCTTCATCCCTTTTCTTTGTTTATTATTTATGAAAAATTATATATGCTCTGATAACATAGTGCTTACTGTAATTTTTGGTTGATTATTCCATTTTGAGGGATAATAAATGATAGGAATTATGTCAGACAGCCATGATAATCTAAACGCCATCAGAAGCGCATTAGAAGTGTTTAACCAAGCTGAAGTAAAAATGGTTATCCATGCAGGGGATCTTATATCTCCTTTCACTGCAATGGAATTTGAAAAACTTCATGCTCCCCTAGAGGCTATCTTTGGAAACAATGATGGTGAAAGGCAGGGTTTGAAATCGGCATATGAAAAACTATGTATCCTGGAAGACTTTAAGGAATTAAAGATTAATGGAAGAAAGATCGCGGTAATCCACGGAACAAACCAAGCCCTGGTGGATGCACTGCAGAAAAGCGGCAATTATGATATGGTTATAAGGGGTCACACCCACCAAATGAATGTAACAGAAGGAAAAACAATTGTTGTTAATCCCGGGGAGACATGTGGGTATTTATCTGGCCAAAAAACTATTATACTTCTTGATACTACTGATTTGAGTTGGGAATTGGTTAGACTTTGATTATATCCATTGTTTTATTGATGTTTTGGAGACAATATTTTAATATCAGTTGATGGTTAAACGATTATTAATCACTATTATGGCAATATAAAGGGGTTGAGTTGAATTAAAGATATTATAGGGGATTTTTATTGAAGCATAAAACCTTACTTTTGATGCTGGCAGGTATTGGTGTGCTGGCAATAATGGTGTTCTTAATCGGCCCTGAAAAGATAGAAAGTGCCATAAAACAGGCAAATCCCTGGTATCTTGCCCTAGCTTTGGTTATTCAGCTAGTAATATATGGTCTTTGGACTGAAAGATGGGCCATAACCATTTCATCATTAGACATATCCATTAAAAGAAGACAATTATTACCCATGCTCCTGGTGGGATTGGCTATTAACAATCTGACACCAAGTGGTAGGGGTGGAGGTGAACCTGTTAGGGCGTATATATTGGCCAAATATTCTCAATCTCCCACCGAAAATGCCTTTGCAACCGTAATTGCAGATAGAGGTCTTGATACCTTTCCATTCATAGCTTTAGCCGTAATAACCATCATCATGGCAGTTCTCTACATAAAACTACCTCAATGGATGATCATCACCCTGATAATATGCCTCATATTTTTAATCATTATTTTCCTGCTGGCCTTATACATGTCTTTAAACCGTGAATTTGGTGATCGAACCATCAGATGGGTTTTAAGAATTATAAAACGAATTTCCAGTAAAATACACGACAGAATCGAAGAGAAAGCCATCAATGCTGTTGAAGGTTTTCAGGATAGTATGAAGATTATGATAACCGACCGCAGGGTTCTTTTATACGGAATACCGTTATCTTTTCTTATATGGGGTCTTGAAATTTTCCGTGTTTATGTAATTTTCCTTGCTCTAAATATTAACGCCCCAGTGGAGATCATAGGAGTGGTTTTTGTTATTTCAACCTTAATCGGTATGATTCCTTTGCTTCCTGGCGGTTTAGGAGCTGTTGATGGTATGATGATACTCCTTTATTCCTATGCAGGTATCCCCCCATCAGTGAGCGCAGCCGCCACCATAGTGGAGCGTTTGATATCCTTCTGGATGACAACTATTTTAGGAGTGGCAGTTTTACCCTACTTTGGTGCTGATGCAGTGGAAAAATTGTCTAAAAAACTCTAATCATGAATTTACTAATTTTACATTATTTTTGTCATATTTTTTTTATAGATATTTTTATTCAAGGGTTTAATTCATTGTCAAAATTCAGGAGTGTTTTTATTTTCACAAAAATTAAATCAAAAAGATTATAAAAGGATGTAAATCAATCATTATTTATTTGCTATTTAAACACACCATGTCATTATGGGCAAATGGAGGTCTTTTAAATGTTGAACGAAGAAATGATGGAAGTTATCGAAAAGGAAAGAGCCTATGTTGCAACCGCCACTCCAGACGGAGTTCCAAACGTGGTACCTATTGGATTCATCAAACCATTGGATAACAAGACGGTTTTAATCGCAGATAGTTACATGGTTAAAAGCAGGGCTAATCTGGAAAAGAATCCTAAAGTGTCCTTCGTAGTTCAAGATGTTGCACGCCATCCTTACCAATTTAAAGGAACTGTTGAAATATTTAAAGATGGAGAACATTTTGATGCAGTTGTTGAATGGGTTAAAGAAGTCAATCCACTGGCTCCGAAGCCTAAAGCTGCTATTGTAATAACTATAACTGAAATATACTCAGTTAAAGTTGGTGACAAAGGTAAGAAGATAGCTTAATAGTTAAAGGAGTGTTTTTAATGAAAATTGATGGTGTAGAGGTAGAAGACACATTCGCCGAAGCTTTTGATATTTACGTCTCTAAATTTTTAATTACAGCAGCTACTAAAAAATTCGCAAAGATCGCAGCAGAAGAAACAGTTGGATTCGGGTCATCCGTTATAATGTGCCCTGCAGAAGCAGGGATAGACCGTTATGTGCCTCCTTCCGAAACCCCAGACGGAAGACCAGGTTATGTGGTAATGATCTGCCACCCAAAAAAGGATGAATTAGAGCATCAGTTACTGGAAAGAATTGGTCAATGTGTTCTTACAGCTGCAACCACTTCCGTATTTGATGATATGGGGGCAGATGCTGATGAAAAGCTTAAAGTAGGATTTAAACTTAAATTCTTCGGTGATGGTTACGAGAAGGAAGGAACTATAGCTGGCAGAAAAGTTTACATGATTCCCATCATGTCTGGAGAATTCGTTATTGAGGGTGAACTGGGAATTAAAAAAGGAGTAGCTGGAGGAAACTTCTTTGTAATGGCTGAAAATCAAACTGCAGCCCTTGTAGGTGCTGAAGTTGCAGTAGATGCAATCGGAAATGTTGAAGGAACAATAACTCCATTCCCTGGGGGTATAGTTGCCTCTGGTTCCAAGATTGGTTCCAATAAATACAAGTTCATGTCTGCCACCACCAATGAAAAATTCTGTCCCAGCTTGTGTGAAGAGGTAGAAAGTGACATTCCTGCAGATGTAAAGGGTATTTATGAAATTGTGATTGATGGTGTTGGCGAAGATGCCATTAAAAAAGCAATGAAAGTAGGAATAGCCGCAGCAGTAAAGGTACCAGGTGTTAAAAGGATCTACGCCGGAAATTATGGTGGAACTCTTGGTGCATACCAAATATGGCTTAAAGACATGATTTAAGAGTAAATATTTCCTTTTTTACTCCTTTTTTTATTTATTCCACGCAAAAAGCAGCAGTTTCTGCATTTTCAACAATATCCCATATCTCATTTTCAGGAAGATCTGCTCCTAATAATAATCCAGACTTATCAAGGACTTTAATTATCTTTTTTATAGTTTTATCATCTGCAGCCGATACGGTGTGTGAGTGAATATTCTTGGATATCTGGGATAAGGTATCCAGAGATCTCTTGGCCTCTGGTTTGTTATATTCTTCTTCACATCTTTCAAGGTCTTCATCATCTTTTAAATACAATTTCCGGGTTACTACTTGCTCTAAACCAGGCAGATAATGTTTTGAATCTAATATTCTGCCTCCATTGCTGATTATAATTTTTTTGTCATCAGTTGCTCCAGGGTCATGGCGGATTAAGAGTTCGCTAACTCTTCCATACTCTTTAATCTTCTTGAAAACCTCTTCCTGGCTCAGATTTACTCCTAAAAGGAATCCTTTCTTTTTAAGATCTTTTTCAACGCTTTCGAGACTTTTGGTGTCTGGTCCTGATATATGGTGGGAATGTATACCTCCGCCAGATAGGGTGTAAAGTCTTTCCAGGGCTTCCGTTCTGGCTGAATCTTCTTCAAGTCGTTTTAGGAATCTTTCCATTTCTTTGGTCTCTGAAAGGCCGACCTTCCTTTTAAGAGGTTCGTGGAAGCCGGGAAGGTAGTATTCGATATCTTCAAGAGTACAACTGTGTTTTAAGATAATTTCTGCTTCTTCTCGGATATCTAAAACGGTATGGTTTTCAGTGATCTTAATTTCTGGTTTTATAACCACTTCAACCAGTCTACCATACTTTTGTGCTGCTTCTTTGATCTCTTCTTCGTTAAGATCCACTCCGAGAAGGTATCCTTCTTTTTTTAGTTCCTCTGCTACCTTTCCAAGGGTTTCTTTATCAGGTCCTGAGATCCAGTGGGAGTGAATACCGCTTACTGATTCATATATTCTTTCGAGGGATTTTTTTCTTTTAGGATCTTTATCTAGACTCTCTAAAAACCGGTCCAATTCATCTATTTTTGTGATGCCAATTTTCCTCGCAAGGGGTTCCTTGAACTCTGGAAGATGATATTCGATGTTTTCAAGGGTGCAACCGTGTTTGAGGATGATTTCTGATTCTTTTCGGATGTCTGAAACGTCATGCATTTCTGTGATCTTCATGATTGTGGGTTGGATGGCTGCAAAATAGATATCCTCAGCACCACTACTTTCTGGGGATATTACTTTATTTGCTCCTGAATGATATAATCTTTTGATATTTACTTTTTTACTGGCTCTGGTAACGATCCAGATGTCAGGATGTATTTCTCGTGCAGTTAGAGTTATAAAAAGGTTGTCCACATCATCGCCAGTGGTAATGATAACCCCTCTGGCGCTCGTTATACCAGCATCTGCCATAATGCCTTCATCAGTAGCATCTCCATGTATGGCTAAAACGTCCGGATCAGCCCATAACTCCTTTTCAACGATCATTTGGTTCTTTTCTATAATCACAACACTCTGATTTCTTTTTAAAAGCTCATTATGGACGGTGCTACCCACTCTCCCATAGCCGCAAAGTATGAAATGGTTTTTAGCGGCTCTGAGCATTCTTCTATGTCTTGCTCCTGATGTAATATCTTCTACAGTCATGGAAACCACCATTATAATTAAAGTAAATGCATAAGCAATTAAACTGGCCCCTCCAAGTACAAGGGTAACCACAAAAAATTTTTGTAAGGGACTTTGGGGGCTTATATCCCCATAACCCACGGTTGCTGTTGTTATAACAGTGAAATACAATGCATTAATTATGTCCAGTCGCATTATTAAAGTTGATCCGATAAAACCATAAGTTAACAATGCTATTACTGCAATTACTGGATATTTAATCACTGAAAAAGGAATTGAAGGAACAAGAGGCATTGAATTTGGAGCTTGCAAAACATCACCATGATGCGACCATTTATTTTCATCTACATTTTTTTTATCTAAACAATCATTTTTGGAATTATTAATTTAGGGAATCAATAGGGGGCATGGTTAAATATCATCTTTCTTATAATTATAAGTAGTGATAACATGACTCCGAAGGACATGATGGTTGTCGATGCCAACGCAGATGCCATGGGCATTCCCAGAACTTCTCTAATGGAAAATGCTGGAAGATGTCTGGCCCATAGGATTATTCAAAGTAGGGATCCTTGCAAAGTTGCCATTTATGCGGGTAATGGTGGAAACGGTGGTGATGGGCTAGTAGCGGCTAGATATATTCTTAATAGGGGTTTTGAAGTTGAAGTATTCTTTTTATCTGATCCTGATCTTATAAAATCAGAAGAAACTCGATTGAACTGGGAAGTTCTGAATAAAATCAGTCAGGGAGTCAGTCCATTGAAGATCGAAGTTATTAAGGACTCATCATCCCTCCATGAAAATGATTCTGAAGTAATTGTGGATGCTCTTCTTGGTACTGGTGTTAGAGGAAATCTCAGAGAACCCATATCCAGTGCGGTAGATGTAATAAACCAATCTAAGGGATTTAAAATCGCTGTTGATGTTCCGACTGGTGTTGATCCTGGATCAGGTATGGTCACTGATAAAGCAGTTCGTGCTGATGTCACGGTTACTTTCCATAAAGTGAAAGTAGGTCTGAATATAGCCAGTGTGGAATATGTGGGCAGTATAGAAGTTTGCGATATTGGAATACCAAAAGAAGCAGAACTGTTTACAGGGCCTGGAGATCTTTTAAGGCTAGTAAATAGGGATAATATGTCCCATAAGGGTCAAAATGGTAGAGTTTTAATAATAGGGGGTAGTAAGGAGTATTCAGGTGCACCAGCCCTTGCTGCCCTTTCATCACTTGCAGCTGGTGTTGATATTGCAGTGGTAGCATGTCCCCGGGAGTTATCATCAATTATAAGATCTTACTCTCCTGACTTGATTGTTAGGGGTTTGTCTGAGGATTTCTTAAATCCTAAAGACACAGATGAGATAGTTAAACTATCTGAAAAATTTGATTCAGTTGTGATTGGCTGTGGAATTGGTAGAGAAGATGAAACATCCCTAGCTGTCAATGATCTGGTGGTTGAAATCGAAAAACCGATTGTGATAGATGCTGATGCTCTTAAACTTATAGGTCCTGGTGTTTTACCTCGAAGAAATAATGAAACTGTTATCACTCCTCATGCTGGAGAGTTCATGGAATTTTCAGGTCATGGAGTTCCTCGAGATTTGAAAAGTCGAATAGGGGTGGTTCGAGAGGTATCAACAGAATCAGGCACTACTGCTCTGTTGAAGGGAAAAGTGGATATAATAGCGCGAAATGATAAACTGAGGTTAAATAATACTGGAAATCCAGGAATGACTGTTGGTGGTACAGGGGATTGTCTGGCTGGTCTTATCGGAGCTCTGCTCGCTCAAGATCACAAAGGATTTGAAGCTGCCTTCTTGGGAGCATATATTAATGGTAGAGCCGGAGATTTGGCAGAAATAGAGTATGGTTATAATTTTAAAGCCACGGACCTTTTAAAGTTTATTCCACAAGCTTTTAAATAATCACCGTTTTGGTTAATATTAGTTTTTAGAAAACAAATTAGTAGTCAAAGATTTTAAAAGTGTTTGGATTAAAAAAATAAAGAAAATGTGGATTTATTCTTATATCCACATTCTATTTTAATTACATTCTTATTTTGCCGGGATGATTAAGTCCCTTTCTCCGCCAGGTATGAATTCCCGTAGTGCACCTTTGGCTATGGACTTCCTAGGTTGGGTGAAGTCGAAGGCCAAGTCCTTGTCGGCAAATGCAACTTTTATGAGAGGGTTAACACAGAATGCATCTCCTCTGGCTGCGTGTGGTGCCTGAGCAATACCGGCGTATTCTGGCTGGTGACCCACGTTCATCGCATAGTTAGGGTAGTTAGGACCACGTAGTTCGAATATTAATCCCTCGTCGCTCCTTATGGAGAGAGAGTTGGATGCTCCACACTGGTCCTGCAAGTCGTAACCGTAGAAACCAAGTCTGCTGTGGGCTTCTTTGTGTAATATCTGGCTTAAATACCATCCGTTTACTCCTGCATTAGAGTTACCTGTTGCAAAGGCTACAGAACATCCAGCAGCAGCAGAAACAACAGCAGCTCGCTGTGAACCTCCGAAGTGGTCTTCTAGGAGGGCGGGGTATTCGTACTGTTCCAGTCCATACATGGTTACTTCTGCAGATATGTCATGAACAACTTCGGTGGTTGCTTTGGTTTCGCAGATACCGTATTTGCCATCCACGTATTCCATACCGTAGTAGACGAAGTCGTCCAGGATATCGTCAGTGTAAGCTGCAGTTGCGTACTGGGTGAACCCTACTCCGCCAGACATGTAAGAACCGAGCCAGATCTGATCGTAAATGGTGGCTGCTGCTCCGATAACCTCTAATGATATTTTTGCAGGATCATCGGATACACGAGAAGTCTGTATCATATCTGCTATTACACCGAAGGAAATGCCTCCGGGTTCGTTTGGCCCTCTTGCTCTTCTTGCTGGGAGTATGCTTCCCATTTCTATGACGTCGGCGTGTTTAGCAGCATAAGAAAAATCAGCTATAGCTGCTTCACCTGCGCACAGTTTGTATGCAGCAATGAAGCTCATACCGATCTGCATGGCAGACCATCGGGATACAGTTCCACCATCACAGATACGTACCACCATAGAAGGGACACGGCTGATCTGGTAGGTTTTGTTGCCAATGTATTCTTTGAGCATTTTAGCTTGTTCTTCTGGGAATTCCTTGTTAATATCGATTAAGAATCGGGAATCCAGTTCATCGGCCAGGGTGTCGTCACCAGTGAAAAGTTTGGCATAGCAGTCTCCTACGAGACCTGGATGAACTTCTACCATGTGTTCCTGAACAACAGCCCCTCCCGGGAGTGCGTGGTTGATGGTTTCCATGTATTCGTTGATGGTTTCTGGGGTAACTTCCACACCTAAACGTTTTTCCAGAACGGAGTGAGCAGTGTCCATTCCCACGATGATGGTTCTTTTAATATCATCTGAGAGTTGCTGGATTGCTGCGTTGTTTGCGAAGTGTAAGTCATCTCCTTCCACGTAGGTGTCAGTACCTGAAACTTTGTAGGCCATTAATTTTCGCTGACCCAGTGGTACTCCGATGTCAGGGTTGTAGAATGGAATTCCCCTTTCTTTTTCAACTTTTTTTGCGAATTCATCGAACTCTTTTTTTCGTGGGGACTGTTTCCAGCCTCCGTAACAGTAAAAATCAGTATGATTTTCTTTGGGGTCTTCATCAAATTTACTTTGTAAAGCTTTTAAGAATAGCTTCTTTTCATTGTTCATTTGTCATCACCCAGTTTAGCTTTTAGATCATCTTTGAAAACACCTAATCCATATCCACCATCAGTTCTGGCTTCGTGTATTGTTAGAACTGCTTCGAGAGCTTCTTTATCTTCCCTCATACCTACATTGTCACTACGGTAGATGGTGGTGATTTCTTTTAAGTGTTCTTCATCCATTGGTTCCCCTACATCTACCGGTGTATCGAGTGGTCTTCCTACTTGGTCTTTAACATAGGATACTCTTCCTGTTTCTTCATTGTAGACGTATCTCTGCAGAGCATCGAACATCAGTCCATTTTCATCTAACCTTAGGGAGTGACCGTGTACAGTTGCTCCTCTTAGACCGGTTTTTGCAGGATCAAAGAATTCAGTTTCCAGTAATGTTTTTGAAATTGCCTCTAAGTCCAGTTCTCGGATTTCAATAACCTGTCTTCCGGACAGGGTTCCGGTGTCCACTCCTCTGAACCTTGACATGTAGGTTCGGGCCCTGTCGTAAGGGTGTGCTGGGGCGTTATACATAGAATCTGCGAACTGGATGTATCTTGTCCTTGTTCCCTGTTTAGCTCCGGGAATTGGTTCCACCAGTTCTTTCATCGGGTCCTCTTCGAAATCCATTTCATCTAGTGGAGGATGTACTGTTTTGTAATTTTCTCCCGGATTTCTGTGACCTAAAACGCTAACAATTTCTTCATCATTAATATTTCTGATTTTTTTCATCTCAAAGTCTGGATCCATATGGTTCCTACGGTTTTGAGCTATTTTTGTTTCTCCAGGGGTGTACTGGGGTTTGTATGACATAATTAATCACCTATTAACTTCACAGTTTCTTTAGATTTTGTCTTAGGATCAACTATTCCTACCAGGCTGGGATCGAAGTTATCTTCAATACCATAACCTAATTTCAAATAATCTGATACAGTAGTCTTTGTTCTGGTGAAAACACCTACTCTTACATCAAAACCAAAATTTAAGGTCTCTTCAAGAATGGTTTTTGTTTTGGTAACGAATTCTTCCAGATTTTCTTGTTTTATACTGACTACTATTTCTCCAACAGAAACTAAAAGTTCAATTTTTTTTCCTTTTACAGTTATGATCTTTCTATCAGGATGGTTAACACTGGTTCCCCGTGCAGGACCGTATCCTACAATTTTAGGAAGGGATTCACCGTTCACTAGGAATCTAAGGACTCCTTCCAGGTCCAATAACTCATTGAGAATTTTCTCAGTGGTTTTTGGTTTCAGGCGTCGGTGAGGGAATATTCTCACATCAATAGCCTTGATTGGTTCCATCTTGATCACCTGAACATACTTATATCTGGTCTTTTATTTCGCGAGCACCATCAGCTACGTACTTAAGAGGCTCTTTGAAATATTCTATGTCGCTGTATATGTTTCCTACCATTCCAGATGTCATTTCTGGCGAGAACATCTGGGTACCAGCGTCCAAACACATTGCAGCTGCTGTACATGGTACTGCGAATCCTTTACTGTGTCTGGTTACAACGTGATTTCCGTGGAAGATTCCTGGACCTCCTCCTCCATATATGGAGTGAGAAAAGAAGCTCATTCCCACACCGGTTCCTTCTACACGGCCGTAGTCAACACCGGGCAGGCTTGTTTCAAATTCCAGTATATCGTTGTAGTAGAGTAAAGTGGATGCAACTCCTTGGGCTGCTCTGGAAGCACCGATATTCACGATAACAGAACTCATTAATCCGGCTGCTGCGTAAGCATTCCATAACGCCCAGTCCACTGGTTCGTAGATATTGTATCCTGATGGCATGGTTTTAGCTACTTTTATAACTCCGTCATCAAGTGCTCTTTCCACCAGAGAGGTTACTACAGTACCCACAGTTCCTTTACCATTTTGTTTAACCAGATCAAATACCAGATTGTTGGCATTCAGGCCCTGATAAGCTAATCCTAATAGGTGGAATCTTTCAAATGCTCCTAAAGCGTCACCCATTTCAAAGTTAGCTGTTTGTTCTAAGAGTGATGATAGTGCAACTGCGTTTAAAGTGTTTTTATTAGTTATGGCAACTACGTGATTAGCTGTTATATTTCGGAGGCCGTAGCCCATACCTTCCAGCATCTGTGGTGGGCCCAGCAGAGCAGTGACATTAGCACCTGAAAAATCAACTGATTGCGGGTATTTGCCTAAAACAGCGGTTTTAACTGCAGATGCATCGAATTTGTCCACATTGAAAGTGTCGATAATAGCCTGTATCACTGCTGATCCAGTAACCAGGGTGGAAACTGTGTAATCCCCAGCCATTTTCATCCGTTGGGATGGTAGCTGTACCAGGAGTTGGTTCCCTTTGTTGATGAGTTTGAGGTTGAAGTCATCTTCATCATCGATACGGATCATTTTTTCAATTTTTTCTGCCAGGATGCTTACATTGTCTACCAGGGGTAGATTTAATTCTCTTCCTGGAATAAAATTTGATTTTCCGCCGTAAGCAGCCTTTTCCAGGGTTTTTTCAATCCCAGCTAAGTTTACTGCAACTGAACGTTTAACTTCTTGCACAATATTTTCTATTGTGGGGTTTAACATTGGACTGACTGCTTCTAAAGGGACATTGCTCTCTAAAAGCTTTCCATCTGAACCATATAGATCTATTCTATCTTCATAGGTTGGCATAACGTTTGCACCTCTTTAATTTTTTAAATAGGGTTTGAAGAAGAGACTAGAATAGTCTCCCTTCGAATCTGTAGGGGGGAACTTGATAGGGGAGATGATCTGGATTATTGTCCTTCTTTCATGCCAGATCAATGGAAAAATATTGTAACTATGAGTGATATTATTACCTTTAGTGACAAAATAACCAATAATTATTTAATTACTAACGGTTAGTTAGTAACCAGTAGTAGAACTTTATAATAGTTTCGGTTTGGTTTTTTTCAAAAAGTATATAAGGTAAACCTTAAAATGGACTAATCGGGCAAAATCAATATAAAGATTCAATATGTCACAATAATCAATATTAATTAATAAAATAAGATTCAAAGACAAATAATTGATATAAAATATTAATTTTATGGATTCCTATTCAAACATAAATCTAAGAAGAAGATCAAAATTATCTTTCTCTAAATGATGGTTTAACAGCAAATTTAATAAAATAATATCTAATTATTCAGAATAATTCATTATCATGTATTTTATGAATTTTTCAACATCTACTATGAATTTTTCATGATCAATTCCTCGGCTTTCAAGGATTTTTTCATGATCTGGTGGAATATCTGACATTTTCTTAGAAATTGATGATAATAAAACAGCCGCTTCAACAGGGTCAATTTCAGGACGAATGGTACCATCATCTATACCTGTTTGAATGGAATTACACATGATTATTAATCTTTCTGAACGCAATTCCATGATTCTTTTTAGATTGGCATCAGCAATATTTTCCCCATCATGATCTTTTTTAAATCTTAGATCTCCATTGATTTCGCTTATAACGTCATTTATATATTCTTCATCGATTATTTTCTTTATATCAAATCTTCCCGATTGGAAATATTTATAAA
This sequence comes from Methanobacterium sp., assembly GCA_020855015.1. Lineage (GTDB taxonomy): Archaea > Methanobacteriota > Methanobacteria > Methanobacteriales > Methanobacteriaceae > Methanobacterium. The sequence goes on along the minus strand of JAHKLP010000077.1, from coordinate 15,834 downwards.
TCCGCAGATAATCTGGATAGTTCTGTGTAAAATTGTGGTAAGCCTTTCTAAATGCTGAAACTTTTTCAATTCCAGTTTTTGACTTTTGAACTTCGTTTTTAATGGTTGAATTCAGAATTAATGTACCACGCAGAACAGTGGATAAAAAAAGTTCTTCTTTGTTATTAAAGTAGAGGTAAAGAGTTGCTTTACTCAGTTCAACTTCATTGGCGATGTCATTCATGGAAACATCATCATACACCCTGGCAAAGAATAATTTTTCAGCGGCATTAATGATATCGTTCCTTCTTTGTTCCTTTTCTCTTTTCCTCCGATCTCTAATAGACATTGCCTTAACCCCTACAATGGTTAATATCTAACCTATAATTATAGTATTACTATGGTTTATTGTTATGTAACAGTTAGTTTTAGTTATATGCTATGATAATATTTTGAAAAATGAATTTGAAAGTGAATTCTAAATAATCTATTATCAAAAAGAATATTATATTAATAGAAACCCAGTGCTTTGGCTAGGATAAGCACTCCCACTCCAATTATCCCTCCAAAACCAGCAACCAAAACGGATAATATGTTGATGGGAATCTTGAAAAAGGGCAGTATGTTCCAGATAAAAAGGAATATCCATCCTGCCAGCATGTGTAATAGAATGCTAAGAGCAACTTTTCCCAGTTTCAAAAGAAGTCCGATGCCAAAGACTCCTAAAACCACTAGAACAATGACAATAATTGCTACAGTCAGGATTTCCATGAGTATTCCTCGAGTTATCTAGAACTATCTTGATGGACTTTAATTCTCTAATAGGTTGGTTAACTATTTTCTACGGCATATATCCTGATAACAGGCAGCTTGAATGCCATAGTTTTTAACCATACCTGCCATTTCTCTTTGGTCCATCTCTTTATCTTCAAAGGATACAGCTTCCTCCTGATATAGGCTGAAGGGCGATTTTCTTCCTAAAATGTGCATACTGCCTTTGTGCAGTTTTAAACGTACAGTTCCCGAAACTCGGCCCTGCATATTATCTATAAGCTGATCCAAGTCTTCTCTTAATGGTTCATGCCATAATCCATTATAAACCAGTTCGGAATAGGTTTGTGACACAATTTCGGAGAACTTCAACTCTTCTCGGGTTAAGACCAGTTGTTCCAGTGCACGGTGAGCTACAATTAAAAGGCAAGCTCCGGGTGTTTCATAGTTTTCCCTTGATTTCAGGCCAATAATACGGTCCTCCATAATGTCAACCCGGCCAATCCCATGCATACCTGCAAGTTCATTACACTGTCGGATGATATCAAGAGGACCCATGAGCTCTTCGTTAATTTCCGTAGGAACTCCTTCTTCAAAGGATATTTCAATAATTTCAGCTTCATCAGGAGCATCTTCTGTGGAACGGGTCCAACTAAAAGCTTCTTCAGGGGTTTCCATCATGGGATCTTCCAGAACGTCTCCCTCTATGGAACGGCCCCACAAATTCTCATCAATACTGTAAAGCTTATCTGAGGGGAGTGGAATTCCATGGGATTTTGCATAGTCAACTTCTTCAGTTCGGGTTAAGTTTAAATCCCTTATTGGGGCGATAACATCACTATTAGAGTAAGATCGAATAATGGACTCAAAACGAAATTGATCATTTCCTTTACCAGTACATCCATGTGCTATAGCAGTTGCACCAACCTTTTCAGCTAGTTCAACAATCTTCATGGCGATAAGTGGCCTGGCCAGTGCAGTAGAAAGTGGATAGCCCTCATAAACAGCGTTGGCTTTGATTGCTCGGAAAATAAATTCACGTGTAAATTCATCTTTAGCGTTTATAGTATAATGTTCAAGCCCCATTTCACTTGCTAATTTTGTTGGCCTTGTTATTTCATCCTCAGGCTGTCCAACATCGACACAAGCAGTTATAACTTCTTTGTCATATTCTTCTTCAAGTAATTTTATACATACTGAGGTGTCCAACCCACCGCTGAACGCCAGAACAACTTTTTCCATTTTTAAATCTCCTTAATTCTTCTTTCTCATTGATATAATTTAGAGTTAGAATAAATACTGATTAAGTTATGATGGCAGGCATATAAAAAACTTTATAACAATTGTAGTTATGGTATTTTCCAGATCATGATTACAAATTCATTATTTATTAAATAATTTTTTAAAAAATTGATTCTTTAAAGGATAAAAAATATTTATTAGGTTAACCTTTGAAAATTTTTTTAACCTGCTTCCAGTATAGATGAAAGTGGAATAAGGTGCTGGTAGCCATTATAATGGCAAATTCAGCATGCCAGAAATCAATGGTCAGATTCCATGAAGATCTAATGCCATAATTGATGATTATCATCATGATTAAACCGGTAACTCCAGTTACCAAAAAGCTGATTATAAGGACATAGTTCCAGATTTTATAGAAAACATGCCTCCTTAATTGGTTTTCTAAATAAAGAAGGTAAGTAACCAGATAGATGATCATGGTAGTGATGGCCAGTGGAACCAGATAATAACTTTCACCTGGAACAGATTTAGCTATTTGAATATTAGAAGAGTTAACATTACTTGTTTCTTTATCATTTCCGTGATTTTGCTTTCTATGTCCGTTTGTTGAGTTATTTTTATTATCAGATGATCCAGAAGGGGATTGGGAATGGTCACAAATATTATCCTGATTTGTATCTTCATATCGTGGGCACTGTCCAGGGAATGGATCGTCTATGAGTCCATAAGGGCAGTCATTCCAAGCATAAACGGCGATTGGCGTTAAAAAAACAATCAAAAGGACTACATATATTTTTTTCAATTAATTTTCCCCCTTTCCATTCTCTTTGAGGGATTCAGGGAATTTTTTCCCTTGGATGATTTCCAGTAGGAGTGCATATGGAAAAGGGCAATCCAGAACATGGCTATGCCAAACTCGATGTGCCAGTATAGTAAACTCTGATTAATAGGCAGAACTAAACCGTACTCAACAAGGCATAAAAGTACTAAACCAACACCAGAAGACACTAAAAATGTAAAAAGAATCAATATGTTCCATAAACGTATGTGAACAGCCTTTTTAATAAAATTCTCACGGTAAAGGGCGTAACTACCACAATAAGCTAATATCAACAGAAGCGATATGGTAATAAAGTCATATATCATAATAATCCGGGAATGAACTTTTTCTTAATATAACTTTTAATTAATTCTTCAGATTCCTTAATAAATTCCTTAATAAAATTCTTCACTTAGGATAATTTAATATATCTATGGAGTATTAAAGTTTTTTAAAAGTAATTGTCATGGAAATTTAAAGATCTTGTTATGGAGTAGGCAATGCAACAAAAGAGCAAATTTGTCCTGGCAGCAATAATACTGCTCTCGGTCTTTTTAGTAGTTTACATAGGATATTCAGTTTTTATGCAGCCAGTTGAAGTTAATAATCAATCCATAAATCAGTCTAGGGAGATTTTATCAGTAGTAGATCTTCCTCAGGCAGAAATTTCAACTAATATGTCTGTGGATCAGGCCATCCAAAATCGACGTTCAGTTAGAAGATTCAGTGCAACTCCCATTAGCTTGCAAGATGTTTCACAACTGTTATGGGCTGCTCAGGGCATAACGGATCCTGAAAGGAATTTTAGATCCACTCCTTCTGCAGGGCATGTTTTTCCAATGGAGATCTATCTGGTTGCAGGTAATAATGGGGTCCTGGAATTAGAAGCTGGAATCTACCATTATAATCCGTTTAATCATACATTAGAAATGATTGTGAAGGGTGACCAAAGATACAATCTTTCACAAGCTGCACACCAACAAAAATGGGTTAACGATGCCCCTATTAACCTGGTAGTTACTGGAAATTATCATAAGATGCAAGATAAATATCCTGATAAAAATTTAAGCACTAGATTTGTGAATATGGAAGCAGGCCATATTGGGGAGAACATATATTTGGAAGCAGTATCCCGTGGACTGGGAACAGTGGCCATCGGTTCTTTCTATGATGATCAGATGATAAATATTTTAAAATTACCCACCAATGAAACTCCTCTCTACATTTATCCCGTTGGTTATCAAGCACAATAGGATAAAATATGATTTTAACAAGAATTTAAGCTCATATTAAAAAAAACATAATGAGAGTTCATAAAACTTCAAATACAATTACTAAATCAGTGCGGGGCCTATGGTGAAGATATGTCTGTTGATATTTCAACTATAGCAAAGGATACTGGAGGAGACATTACTCTGAACCAAAAGTTCATGGAATGTTTGGTCTCTGGAGAAATTGGAAAATATTTAATTGAAGTGGCAAAAAAAGGGACTCCTCTTTTAAAACTTGGGTCAGGTTCTCCTTGTGTTTTTCTATGTGCAGGAATACATGGAAATGAACTTCCACCTCAACTGGCGTTTTTCCAACTCCTGGATCATCTTGAGAATAAAAAAATCAGAGGAACGGTATTTATGGTGCCTATTGCCATTCCCTATGCCACAATGAAAAATTCAAGAAGATTTCAGGGATGGGATATGAATAGAAAGACATTTAAAGAAGGATATATATCTAACACCATCTTAAAAACCGCTCAAAAATTAGAAGTGGAGGCTGCAGCGGATTTCCACTCCACCCAGCCCCAGAGTAATCCTGGAGTGGAGAGTGTTTTTTGTTCTAAAGAGCCATGTTATGAAAGTTTTAAAATAGCCGAACATATTACAAGTCAGACATCTTCAAAGGTCATATCACAAAAAAAAGCAGGTACCTTGTATGGGGGTGCCCTGGAAGATGAGTTGAATATCAGTCAAATACCCGCAGTAACTTGTGAAGTTGTTTCAAGAAACGGCAAAGTAGATTCGGGAAGTGTTGAAAGATCTCTCCTACAGATGAAGTCTTTTCTGAGTTATTTCAAAGTTATTTAATATTTCTATTCTTTTCCTTGATATTCAAAATTTAATTATTTATGGGATGAAACTTAATCAATGAACTGATATTATGTCTTCTTATAAAAAACATATCTTATTCTCACTTGTAATGGTTTTTCCCCTATTTCCAGATGTATATTATTTGTCTCTGGCTGTTATCGGTGCCTCCATGGTTGATCTGGACAACAGCTTTCGTTACAGAAACCTACTTATCATGGCCATTCTGGGTGGAATTCTGGCTGTTTTATTGCAATTTTTTAAAATGACTCCCTTTCCAGGGATCTTACTGATTAGCATTGCATTTTTCTTCTTTTTGGCCCAGCACAGAGGATTTGTTCATTCAATTCCAGGCATCTGTTTAACTACATTCTGTCTAGCAGTTTTTGTTTTAAGCTTCCAAAGTCTTTTAATTCTTTTTAAAGTAGATTCCATGGTGGCAATTTTCCTGACAGCAATAATAATGGGGGTCATGATCCTTAATAGGGGATTATTAATCTTATATGCTTTGCTGGTTACAGTTGGAATCTTTTTGATGCCTGAAACCAGTTTTAACTTTTTATACATCTACACTGCATTATTTGTAGGTTCTTTAAGCCATTTGATTCTTGACCTCTTCACTGGAAATGGTGTTAAACTATTCGAACCATTATGGAAACGGAGTTATGGAAAATTAGCAGGATCATTCTTTTTGGTGATATGGGCAGTTTTTGTATTATTATTTAATTTTTATCCTGAACTAAATTCTTTATTTTCCATTGGATCTTATTTTTAGCCAGCGATGTTAATCATATTGTATTTAATAAAAAAGATCGTTTAATAGATAGTCTCTTTTTTATATGGACCTTTCAATGTTTCAATGATTATTATATTAAAATATCTAATAAATCCAGTTATTTTTGAATAAATATTAAATTATTGCGTGGGTTTTTAGGAAGATTTTTTTTTCATAGGCTTTTCAGTGGGCTAGAAATTAATTTAGTTATCTTTATATATCATGTTTTATAATGATGAATTGTAATTTATCATGGTCATAATATGGTCAAGATGAATCCCATAATTGGAATGAAAGATATATAATTCGGGGTTTATTATTTCGCCATGTTAACTGTTGATGATATATCGATATTAAATATTAAGGGGCTAATTCAACATGTTTATAACAAGAATATTCTACGGAATCGCCTATTTTATTGTATTAATATGGGAAATAATCAAGGCCACCATAGATGTTGCTATTCGAACGGTTAATGGTAAAGTAGATCCAGTTATTGTGGAAATACCCACAGTTCTTAAAAGACCAGTCTCACAGACCATTCTGGCTAACAGCATCACGCTTACGCCAGGCACACTTTCCATAGATCTTGACTCGGAAAATCAGGTGATAAAGGTGGCCACAATTGTTCCAAGAGAAAAAAAGGACGTAATTCCATTTGAATCTTATATTAAAGGCATGTTAGAATGAGGATGTTAAAATGACTATATTAACATTATCTGAATACATTTTACTGGCTGCTTTAGCTATCTACGCTCTCGCGTCCGTGCGAATTGCCACCAGGAAAACCATTGGAATGGGCCTGGTTGGTTTGGCTGGATTAAGCATAGCAGTGGCTACGATTCTCATCCTGGTAAATAACCTCTATCAAATAGCTTACTGCAAAGATATAGCATTGGCCCTGGTACTTCTGGGTCCAGTGGGAACAATAGCCTTTGCCCGAGTTTTAAGGGGGGATAATTAATGGATGATATATTTACCATTATAAAAGCGATTTTACTCCTGGCATCAGCTGTTTTGGTGCTTTTAGCCGCATTAGGAATTTTAAGATTTAAAGACGACCTTGAAAGGGTGTTATACGCCAGAATACATATATTGGGGGTGGCCGATGGTGCTTGTATCCTGGCCCTTCTAGTTCTCGGAGAACCACTACTGGCTGGAGCGTACTTCATCCTGGTTCCTTTTGCATCTCACGCCATAGCCAACGGATTCTACTATGGGGAGGATAAACAATGATTGTATATATACTGATGATTGTCACAATTTTAGGAGCAGTCCTGGCCCTTATGCAGAGAGATCTCCTAAAAGCAGCTATTCTAACTGGAGTCCCGGGAGCTTCCATAGCTTTCCTATACCAGTACCTTCTGGCTCCTGATGTGGCCCTTACCCAGGCTATAGTGGGATCGGCTATTATTCCGGTTTTCTTTGCGTTGGCTGTCTATAAAACACGCAGGGTGGAGGAATAAAGATGATTATAGATGTTCAATTAGCTTCACTGTTCACAGCTGTAGCACTGATTGTTATAGGAATCTTCGCCGCAGTTTTCCTTGATAATTTAATCAAAAAAGTGATCGGACTGGCTTTCATTGGGGATGGGGTTAACCTGTTTTTAATCTCAATGGGTTACAAAGCAGGGGGAATAGTCTACATATACTTGCCAGGAATGGCAGCAGACTGGTTTGCACAAAATGCTGCTTATCCCCTTCCTTTTGCCCTGGTATTAACCAGTATTGTTATTGGCGCCAGTACTATGGCAGTGATGCTGGGAATTATCATAGTACTTTATAAAAAACGCGGATCTATCAGTGCATCCAAGATTCTGGGAGAGTAGTCAAATGTTGCCCCACAATTCTAAACAAACTATAAACCTCCTTTCAGGATTGAAAATCCAAATCGGAGATTGCAACGATAATAAGGAGGTCATACATTGAACCTCTTAATAGCATTAATGGTTATTGTGCCGATATTATGTGCTTTGTTTTTAAACTTACTCCATAAAAGGGATAGGACCATTAAGGTCGTAACAGTTCTCTTGGCTTTAGCCTTACCTGCCCTGCCTTTACTGGCTAATTATGGTTTGCATTATTTTGGTGGTTATGCTCCATTGGTGGAAAATCCAACACTTTCTGCCAATTTACCTTCAATGATAACAGGAACTGCTTTAAACACCTTTCACCCAGCCATCACATACTCATTTCAGAGTGCACAGCAGTTATTTGTGTTTATCTTAGGACTGGTTGCCCTTCTAGCGATATTCGTTTCACTTTTTGAAACTCGCCGCCCATCTGGAGTTTATGCATATATGATGTTTATGGGAGTTGCAGCAGTAACTGCAGTAATCTTAACTGATGACATATTCAACCTTTATGTTTTCTTCGAGATAGCAGCCCTGGCAACGGTGGGAATAGTTCTGGTATCAAATATCAAAGGCAATTACGAAACAGCGTTGAAATACATGATTATGGGAAGTATAGCAGCACCACTTCTTTTATTAGGTATAGCTTTACTCTTGGGAGTGACCGGTAACGTTAACATTACTGATATTATTTATTCCCTTAAAAACGGCCTGGTAGATCCCCAGAATCCTGTACTGCTCATGGCATGTGGTCTAATAATATTTGGATGGTTATACGGATCAGGGTTACCACCATTCCACACCATTAAATCAGCCATCTACAGCAAAGCACTGCCCAGTGGAGCGGCCCTAATACAAACCTTTTCAGTCTTCATATTCGTTGCCCTGGGAATTATTATCCTTAGAATATTTTCATACCTGCCCTTCTCACAATGGGTTATACTGGGAGTATCACTTCTGGCAATGATCTTGGGCATTACCATGGCCATACTTCAGACTGATCTTAAACGGATGATTGGCTTTTTGGCAGTGGGAGAACTGGGATATATTGGCATAGGTCTGGGTCTGAGCACTGCTTATGGAATAACAGCCGGACTATTCCAGGCAGTTAATGAAGCAATGATAACTGCACTTTTATTCCTGGGTTTTGGTGTAGTATTATACCAAACTGGAGTCAGTGACACCCGCAAACTGGGAGGGATGATGGTCAAAAATCCTCTGGTAGCATTAATGGTGCTTTTAGCAGGATTCGCAATGGCTGGAGTTCCACCTCTAAACGCTTTCCAAAGCAAACTCATGCTTATTCAAGGATCCATAAAGGCAGGTCTTCCGGAATTAGGGGTAATAATGATACTCCTGAGTATCGTGACTTTCATGACATTTATGAAGGCTTTCCATGCAGTATATCTGCGACCACAACCTGTTGATCTGGAAATAAAAAATGAAAAAATACCGAAAGCCACTCTTATAGCCATGCTGGTGTTACTGGGAGTCTGTCTAATTTTCGGTCTCTTCCCACAAATTGCAACCAGCTATCTGCAACCACTGGCAACTAGCTTAGCAGGAGGTATGCTATGAACCTCTACGATCTAATAGTAAAAAAAATAAAGGACATTCAGGCAGCTGGAGATGAAAGTCCAGTGACAAACATATCGACTTCATCTATGTTAACTGCGGAGATAACTTTAGTTTCATCAATTCTGGTGGCTCTCATCATGCTCCGACTGGTGAGCAAGGTACTTATGATCGTGGCAGTACTGGTGGTTTTGTTTGCAGCTTTAACAGCAATGCCTCTCATGCCCAAATTCAAGAAGGAGCAGAATGATTCACTGGCCTCTATGATGTTTTATGTTGTAATAGCACTAGCAATAGTAATTACCCTATTCTACTGGGGGAATTTAAATGTCTGAAGGAATAAGAAATATTATAATGGGTTTTGCAATGGTAATATTCACAGTTACCATATTCCAATCAACATATCAATTTAAACAACTCATCTACCCTGGTATAAGCTACCTGTATAACTATGTGGGCACTAATATAGCGCCGAATATGGTGACAGTTGTAGTATTCGATTGGAGAGCTTATGACACCCTTGGGGAAGCTCTTATATTAGTAACAGCAGTTATAGCCGTTTTACTGATATTTGGACGTGGAAGAGCCCAACTAGGAGGTAAATAAAATGAGTACCATACTCAAAATATTCGTCTTTCCAGCAGCCCTGGTAGTCATGTGTCTTGGTGTATTAACCATTCTAGGCGGACACATAACTCCTGGAGGAGGATTCCAGGGCGGAGCAATGATCGCAGCAGGATTTATATTCTGTTTAATTGTATATGGCCTCAAAGAAAGCCCATTCGATCTTTCACACGATTTTCTTTCGGCAATTGAAAGTATCGGAGCCTTAGGATATGTTTTCCTGGGGCTAGCTGGTCTTTTATTTTCAGGATTCTACTTATACAACTTGGGAGTTGACATTTACCACATAGTACCCACATCAATACAGACTATCTTCAATTACTCCGACCCCACAAATGCTGGAATACTGCCCTACCTCAACTTCGTGGTTGGGTTAAAGGTCATGGTTGGATTATCCGCAATAGTATATGCATTCCTGGCATTCAGGGAATACGGTGAGGAAGCTGTAGATGAACCAATAGAGGAGATCGAATAATGATAGTATATATCGGACCACTAGTACTGGGATTCATCCTTGGATTCATCCTGGGGACCCGAATTAGAATCAATTCCGAGAGCGGACTGGAATTTGGTGCCTCGATTTATCTAATATTCCTAATAATTGCCTTTATTGTTGCTTACTTACTGGGCCCATTCCCCTATTACAAGGACATTCCATTGGCCAACGGTTTCATAGCTGCTGCAATTGGAATTATTATGGGTAAATTGCTATTTGGAAGGGCTAAAAACCCTCAGAAAGTGGAGGATTAACTTAAAACAGATATTGCTCTGTAAAGGATCAAATTATTCATAGAAAATTATTCATTCAGCATAATAGATAACACAAAAAGTCAAGTTGGAAGGTAAAACTCATGTTTCTAACAACCAGAAAATGCAAAGGCAGCGGAGAGTGCATCCAAGAATGCCCCACAGGGGCTATTCGCATGATAGAAGGCAAAGCATTCAGCTGCATAACTTGCGGTGCCTGCGCCGAAGCATGCCCCAACCGGGCCATCTCACGCAACAAATACGGAGGATATGTGGTTGACAGGGCAAAGTGCAATGCTTGTGGAGTTTGCGAGCTTACCTGTCCGGTTAACAACATTACAATCGAAGAGGGGATCGTGAAAGGAATTTGTGCTCGATGTGGCATATGTGTCCCGGCATGCCCTGAGAACGCCCGAGTGGATGCATATGATCTTATTGAAGACCGACAACTCAAATTCCTGGAATCACTAAACCTGACGATTCAACCCCCCATCCGCTCAAAGAAGGTGGATGAAACTGCAGAAAGAACTAGCCTAGTGACTGACATGGATAAATGCACCCTCTGCAAGCGCTGTGAATATTACTGCCCCACAGAGGCTATAATCGTTGATGTAGAACCTCATGGTAAATGTACGGAATGTCGAGTCTGTGAGGATGTATGTCCTGCTGATGCTATAGAAAACTGCACAATAGACCCGGAAAAATGTACATTATGTCTTAAATGTTTGAAAGAATGTCCCAACCAGGCTATATATGTGGATGATTTCCAGGTTAAGATCAGAAAACCTGAAGTTTGGGAAAAAATAGAAGGAAAACTTGTATCCTGCCTTAACTGTGGTTTATGTGCTGATGCCTGTGAAGGTGGAGCACTAAAAATGATAGACGGCCACTTAAGGTATGATCCAACATTATGTGAGGAATGTGAAACCACTGCATGCATTGATGCCTGTCCTGTGGGTACCCTGCGATTATCTGACGACCCAGAAAGAAGAATTAAAGGATTCTGTGTTTCATGTGGAAAATGTGTCAAGGCATGTGATGTAAACGAAGCAAGAAGCTTCAAGAATGTTAAATGGGATGGATCAGTCTCTGAAGACTGTATCTCTTGTGGAATATGTGCTGAAATATGTCCAAAAGAGGCCATCACCCTACACAGGGGCACTATAGAAGTTGATACTAAAAAGTGTGTCCTCTGTGAGAAATGCGCAATTCACTGCCCTACAAATGCTATACCCACCACAACAATGTATAAGAAGTCAATTAAGGAAGGATTTACCTTTGTGCAGGACAAATTATGTATGAACTGCAAACTTTGCACAAAGATATGTCCGGAAGAGGCCATTAAAGAAGATGATGAAGGTAAGATAGTTGTGGATGATTCCAAATGTATCTACTGTGGGGCCTGCAGAAATGCTTGCCCAGCAAGGGCTATACTCTTTGATAGGGAATTTGAGGTGGAACCATGAAAAATTTAGTCCTTATATTCCTTGAAGGTGCTTACACCAATCTAAAACGGATATTATTCGCCAGTGACCGGGTAACTGATATGGAAGTACGGAACATGATCCTGGAAGGGCGTGTAACACCCACGGAAAAGGTTGCCAAGGTTTCCTGTATTGGATGTGGTGGATGTAGCAATGTATGCCCTACTGAAGCCATAGAAATGGTGGACTTGGAAGAACCAGTAGAACTAATGGAAGGGCTTGTTAAAACCCAGTTACCAGTACTTAACAGTGAAAAATGTGTTACCTGTTATTATTGCCATGATTTCTGTCCAATATATGCATTGTTTGGAGAAGCAGGAACCATACATCCTAATGATGTTGGTGAAATCGAATCAGACATATCAGAACTAATGGAAAAGCCAGTGAAGATATCCGAAGATAAAATAGCATACATATCTCAATTTTTAGCTGATAACACTGTTATAAGGAAAAGAAAAGAGTAAGAAATTCTCTAAATTAACATTTAATTAAAAATATACAAAAAATCTTTAAGAGGAATCATATGAGCCTAAAATCATATTCTCGGGGCCGAGCGATACACGTGATGTTGGTGTACACAGGAGGATGTAATGGCTGTGACATAGAGATAGTTAACTGCATACTCTCCCCCAAATTTGATGCCGAACAATATAAAGTCTTTCTAACCTGGAACCCCAGGGAAGCAGATGTTTTAGTGGTCACCGGACCGGTAACCAAACATAATGAACAGCCACTGCGCGAAATTTACAAAGCCATACCTGAACCTAAGGCAGTTGTAGCTGCCGGAGCCTGTGCCCTGATGGGTGGGGTTTATAAGAATTGTTATGGTGACATACCCTCAGAAGAAATCGCCGGACCTGTGGATCAGATTATACCCGTTGATGCCAAGGTACCTGGCTGTGCTGTGAGACCACAGGATATAGTGGCAGGATTAGTATCAGCATTACCTCTTTTATTGAATGCCGATTGAAATAACTTAAGAATAAATGAATATCACTTATTTAATTAAAACTCATGAAGGTGTAACATAATGGACGATAAAAAAGAAAACCGGACGGTTATAGAGGCAGAAGTTCCCATGGGAACAGTTCACCCTGGAGCCCTAGAACCATACCGGCTAAGACTCTTTGTGGAAGATGAAATCGTCCGCGATGCGGAGATGACTGTGGGAGTAAACCACAGGGGAGTGGAGCGGATCATGGAAGGCTTACCAGTGGAAAAAGCCAACAGTCTCACTGAAAAAATATGCGGAATTTGTTCTAATATCCACATCTGGAACTCATGCCGGGTGGGAGAAATAGCTCTGGGAATAGAGGTACCAGAAAGAGCAGTTTATATAAGAGTTATAATGGGCGAATTAGAAAGATTACATAGCCACATACTCTATCTGGCTCATGGCTGTGAAGTATTAGGCCATGAAACATTTTCAATGCGTTTATTTTACATACGAGAAACAGTAATGGAATTATTGCGCATGATAGGAGGGAATCGTGTTCAATATGGTTCAGCTGTCCTGGGTGGAGTCAGACCACGTTGTGAACTGGATGAAATGCGGATACAGAAACTAACTGAAGGAATGAACCTATTAGAGGAAGGCCTAAACGACTTTGCTAATCGATTTGTTTCTGATCCAATGGTTATGAGTAGAATTACAGGAGTGGGGGTCACTAGCCCAGAAGATGCCCTAAGATTGGCCTGTTCTGGACCTACACTGAGGGCCACAGGTGTTGAATTAGATCTCAGGACAGAAATGTTTGAGTATGACCCATTTGAATATGATGTGATCACTGAGGATGATGGTGATGTGAAGTCTCAACTACTAACCAGAGTATTCGAAAACTTTGAATCGATAAAAATCATCCGACAGGCAATACGTAACTTGCCAGATGGCCCAATAACTAATCGAAGTTGGGAAATGCAGGACACACCCATAACGAAAAGTTATATTGAGGCTCCCCGTGGAACCCTTTACCATTCTTATGCCTTAGAAGATGGCAGAGTAAGAAACTGTGTTATCCGGACACCATCCATGGCCAATATTGGAGCCATGCAGTACTCAGCTATCGGTCATCATATTACAGACGCCCAGCTTTGTATAGTGCAGTGTGACCCATGTTTCACTTGCACTGACCGTGCAATTCAGATTATCAAGAGATGAGGAGAATAAACCATGGAACTTACATATTCTTTAATAGGAGTAATAGGCACCCTGGCAGTGTCTTTCATAGTGAGCCTCTTATTACCGGGAATTGAAAGAAAATTTATTCAAGCCCGGATCCAACAAAGAGTAGGCCCACCCATTACCAGTCCCGGGGTCATGGCTCCAATTAAATTCTTTTTTAAACAAACCATAGATCCAGTATCTCCAATGCCTAGATTGTACAATGCCCTTCCCCTAATAAGTTTGATCATAATAATAATCCTTTTATTATTACTAATTCCTCAGATGTACTTTTTAGGAGCACTGGCCAGTATCATTGCAATTATAGGATTACTGAAGGTTGAAGAAATAATGTATATGTTCATGGGTAGTCTGTCTAAATCCGTACTCTCAGTACGTATGCCCTTCCCAGATAGGGCTAAAGGAGCTGCACATCCAGACACACCTAGAACATTTTTCGAAGAACTCAGCAGCCTCCGGGCATTCAGACTCATCGCTTTCGGATCATTCCCTATCTACATAGCTTTATTCGTGGCAGTGGCCATGACCGGTAGTCTTTATCTTTCAGATATAATAGCATACCAGCAGACAAATGGGCCCATACTTTTCACATTGGCAGGAGCACTAGGAGCAATCGTATTCTTTATTGGCTACATGATCCTCCTCAATGAATATCCTTTCTCCATCTTGAAAGGTAAACCCGATGTTGTAGAAGGACCTTACCTGGAATACGCTGCAAAATATCGGGCATATGTCTACATAACAAGAGGGTTTCTGATGTTTACACTGGCTACATTATTTGCCACCCTATTCTTGGGAATAGCACCCAACATCCTGAACCCAAGTTTCATAGTTACTCTAATAGTGGCTCTATTATTCCCAATGATCATGGCAGTGATGAGTGCATTTTCTCCAATATTCACCTACAAACAGTTCTACCCCACAGTTGCCGGTGTTTCAATAATTGGGGTTGTGGCCATAGTTGCTGCATTACTGTAGATAAAAGGTATGAAAAGAATTAGGACGAAATCATACACAAGAATGATATAAACTCATGGTGATTAAATGAAAATTGTGATAAGACCCCTGCATATAATGAGTCTGGGGGGTTATATTGTTGAAACAGAATTTCCTTACAGGAACGTTATTGTGGTAAACCCCACAGAGGAACCAATAAAGTTAGAGGTGCCAGTGTTTTCCGAAGAATGGATTGAAGAACAAAGTAAGTTAGGTCTGGAACTCACCCCACTCACTGATGAAGATAACTATCTAAGCCATTTTCGCAAGGCCAAGGCAAAGTTGGATAAATTAAAGGCAGAAATAGATTGAGACAGGATATTGTTAATTAATTTATTTTCTTCCTGCTTAATATCTTATTTTCATTATTTCTATCTATTTTAAATTTGTTTCAAGTTACTTTCAATTTTTTATTTAATTTAATCATTTTTCCTGTATTTTACGAGCAACCCGTAAAGCAAGTGCAGATGCTAAAAGAATAGTAGGTAAGCCCTGAGATTTTGGGGCCAAAGACAGATCAGCAATCCACAAACCTTCAGGGAGCCATGATGGCCTCATATTTGGTACATCCTCTTTTTTAAGGGGCACGGTACCACCCAAGTGGCCTGCATTATACATGCCCTGCACGAATGGTTCTGAAACACCGGCACCTTCCATGATCTCTCGTGCCTGGCTAATGGCCAGATCCATTCGCTCTTGATCA
>JAHKLP010000086.1 GCA_020855015.1 Methanobacterium sp. | reverse complement strand
CATTGTAAACTTGGTTTTATCTTTCATACCAATAGTAGGATCTCTTTTAAGCATAATATTACAAGTCATTGTGGCTTGTATAATAAATCCTTTCTTTGCACTGGTTCTAACCTATGTTTACATGGATAAAAATGACTTAATACATCCCCCTAACGAAAATCCAGAACAAATAGATTAACAAATATTTTTTAAACCCAAAAACTTTTTTTTATTTTTCTTTTTTAATCACAAATTTTTTATAAGTATTTTGCATTGAAACCATGTTACAGAGTTATGGGTATTGTCACAGATTCAGATCCGCCTCCAAAGCCATGGCTTATCATGGTATGTCTGCCTGGTCCTCCAGCAACTACTAAAACCACATCTTTAGGTGAGCGGGTAATTCGAACTTTACCTTTGATTATATTCTTTTCATCCAGCACACGACCGCCACGATCAGCTAGAACGGTTAATAAACTGGAATTTTTGTGTATGTATTTCTGAACATCTTTTTTGGACCATCCGTCTTGTTGAATGGTCTCAGCATGCTCAGGGCTCATGATCACCAGAAGTTCACCGGGCACATGGCTGTTATTGCACCCGGCAGTGGTTGCAGTGTGTATTATGGTGTCCAGTAAGTCTTCTGCAGATTGACTGCGATGATCATTGACGTTATGCGGTGATTCTGCAGCTATAACTGTCACCGTACTCTCCTGTGGGTTGAAACCTCGTTCAACATGTAGTGAATCCCACGGATTTTCTTTTTCATTTTCAGCAAAACAGTAACTATATTTAGCAGGAGAACCATGTGTTGCATGATCACCCACACCTGGGATTGCCCCGGCAATGTTAGCAAGACAAAAACGGAGGGCTCTGCCAATAGTTGCATTGGCAAGGTTACCAGGGCCTAAACATCCCACCGTAGCATTCATTCCAATTTCATCAATCAATGGTCCGTTGATAATGGTGCAAATCGATACAGGATGTGTAGTTGCGTTCACCCCTGTCAAGTTAAATTTATCTTCAGAAACAGCTTTTATCATATGTTCCACCACTGGCTGGAAGGAAGGCAGACAACCCGCCATAACTGCATTTATTGCAACTTTTTCGGACGTTGCTTGGCCCATTTTTGGGGGAAGAATAGCTAAAACATCTCCTGAATCGTGATGAGTATAATTTAGGAACCTGTTCACCCTTTCCCTTGTGGGGGGTATTATGGGCAGGCCGTCAGTAAAGCGGTTCTGATAGAACTTCAGACTCACCTTTTCAGGGTCAGGATCTACAAAAAATTCCATATCACTATCTCTGGTAGCACAAAGACTATCATCATTAATTTTCGGTTTTTTACTTCTGTTATTGGGCTTATCATCCATTAAATCGTCTATTGTGCAGCCACAGGAATTTTCATTTACTATTTTTTCATCTTTTTTGGCCATAGTTAGATCCCAAAATTAAGGTATTTGCAGGATGTAAAGAAGATTAGAAACTATTTTAAATGCCTTTTCTTCAACTTCATCATTTCCGAGTCCGGCTATGGGATGTTCTATTTCCAGGATTCTCAGGTCACCCATTCCATGGGATTCAGCCAGTTGTCTGGCGAAGGGTGCAAAATGATCCGAAAAAATGGATATAGTGGGGGTTCCTCTTCGTTCCAAGCGTATAGCATCCAAAACTACCCAGCTGGCACAAGAACCACAGTCTCCCAGGGCTAAAATTGCCAGATCTGATGCGGATGCTTTCATGATTTGCTGATCAGTTGCTGGAGCTCCTGCTGGCTTTTTCACACATAAAAACTCTCTGTTTCCCAGGGATTCTGAAAGAACTTTAAGTATAATACTGGCTCCTGGTTTGGTGTTGTCCACCAGGGAAACCTGATCAAAGTCATAGGGGAGAGGGTTCAAGTTAATCTTCTTCTTTTTAACTTCCCCCACTGGGTTCAAAACATCTTTTTCAGTCAGTTTCACCCTCAAAACAGGTCCCTCCACTCAAATTTTAGTTGTATTATAAAAAGGAAGGTTTTACCTTTTTCATGGATAATGAGATGAAGGTTTTAAGCTTCTTTCCGGAATCTCTTAATGACAAAATCTTTATCCAGGGATAAAACAAATGAAGCTGCTCTGGGGCCCTGTTTTTTCCCGATTATCATTTTGTATATTGCTTGGAACGCCTTTGGTGGTTTCAATCCCAGTTCTTTTAGTATGGTGTACATCTCATCGTGAAGTTCCTGTGAATTGTAGTCGCCATTTTCCAGGATATCTGCCACTTTAAGCAGGAAGAGTTCCTGTTTTTCGTTTATCTCGACTTTTGGCATATTTTTTTGAACATTGAACTTCACAAATTCTGGTGCATAGGTTTCCAACCAGTTTTCCACGTTGATCAACCGGGAGTTTAGTCTTTCCTTCACATCAGCACTTAAATTTCCATATTCAGAACCATCCACATCTGCTGGTAGCTGGGAGTTACGTTCCAGAATCTGGAAGATCTTCTCATGATCATCGGTTATCTGACGGGCAACAGTGAGGAAACGGTAGGATGCCTGGAAGGGCATAGAATCTGAAGGCTTGATCTGGGATACTTCATAGATTTTATTGAGTTTCTCCATTTCTTTCTCAGATGCAGCTTCCTCCACACCATGGAAGATCCGCTCCACACGGTCGTACTGGTCGACAAAATCCAAAAAAGGCATTCCAGGATCAAAATCTTTATGTTTCAGGGGTTTGCTTCGGAATAAGAAATAATTAAGTGTTTCAGGAGCCCCAATCTCCAGCCACTGGCCAGGGGTGAAAAACACACCCTTGGATTTGCTCATGGCATCACCTTTCAGGGTGATCCACTCATAAGGAACAGGATAAGGTGCCCGGTAATTGAATATTTCATCAGATATAACTTTACTCACATCGTAAGACCCACCACTTGCGGCATGGTCTTTTCCAAAGGGTTCGCAGGTCACACCGAAGATCTTCCACCGGGCAGCCCACTCCACCCTCCAAGTGAGTTTACCTTCACCTGATTTAATATCCATCTCACCCTCATGACCACACTGACACTTGTAAAAAACTGTGTCGCCCTGATAATCATGGGCGGTGGTGGTGTTCACCCGACCACATTCACTGCAAATGGGATTGTAGGGTAACCAGTCAGATTTCAGGGGATGTTCCCGGTACTGGTTGAATATCTCCCTGATCCTGGGAGCCCTTTCCAGTGACTTTTTAATGTAATCATTATAAACTCCGTCGTGATACATTTTAAAACCAGAATAGGTTTCAAGTTCTATTCCAAAGACGGGTAAGGTTTCCAGGAATGGTTTCTGGAAGTGTTCCACGAAATTTTCACAACAACCCTCAGGACAGGGTATCTGGGAGTAAGGAACACCTAAATATTCTTCATAAGATTCAGGGAGAGGATAAGGAACTTTACGTAGGGGGTCATGGTCATCAGCTATCCAGATGGTTTTGGCATTTTCACCAAGTTTTTTCAGGGATTTACCCACTGCGTTAGCTATAAAAACGTCACATGAATTCCCGATGTGTATGGAGCCAGATATGGAAGTTCCACTGGCTACCACGTGTTGATCCACGTCCCAGTTAGTCAGATCAGATGCAATTCGTTCAGTCCAATGTTTCAATCAATTCACCTTCTATAAAAATAAAAATGGGGGTTAATGGGTTAAAATAAATAAAAATGGATGAATTTTATTCGAACACGTTAGTTGGGGCTTCATCCAGCCATTCATTCACGATTTTAATAGCACAGTAACTTCCACACATGGTGCAAGTGTCAGGGTCTTCTGGGGGTCGGTTATCTCTAATGGCGCGGGCATCATTAGGGCAGATAGAAGCATCATACTGGGCTTCCCAGTTCAGTTTCTTCCGGGCATTGGCCATTTCCAGATCCTTTTCACCGTTGTGAATTCCTTTTGCCATGTCCCCTACATAGGCTCCTATTCGACTGGCGATAACTCCCATTTTCACGTCTTCTGGTCCGGGTAGGGCTAAGTGTTCTGCAGGTGTAACATAGCAGATGAAATCTGCTCCTGCAGCAGCAGACTGGGATGCACCTATGGATGAAACAATGTGGTCGTAGGCGGGTGCTATGTCAGTCACGATAGGTCCTAACATGTAGAATGGAGCACCACGACATAGTTTTTTCTGTATGGTGACGTTGGCCTGAATTTCGTTTAATGGTATGTGGCCTGGACCTTCCACAATGGTCTGAACTCCTACTTCTCGGGCACGGTCAATTAATTCTCCAAGTATTATGAGTTCTTGAACCCCTGCACGGTCCGTGGCATCGGCAATTGCTCCTGCTCTCATGGCGTTGGCCATGGACATCACAAAGTCGTATTCCTTGGCGATCTCCAGGATGTAATCATAATTTTTATACAGTGGATTTTCAATTTCGTTTTCCACCATCCAGGCAGATACTAATGCTCCTCCACGGCTTACCAGTCCACCTTCACGTCCCTGCCTCTTGAGACGTTTGAGGGTTTCCATATTCACACTGCAGTGAATGGCCATAAAGTCTATCCCGTCTTTGGCCTGTTTCTCTATGGCTTTGAACATTACATCTTCGTCCATGTATATAGCTGCACCCTTCTCACGGATGGTTTCAAAGGCAGCTTGGTACACAGGTACACTGCCCACGGGGATGTCAGATATTTTTAGAATTCTTCTTCGGATCTCGTCCAGGTCTCCACCAACAGAAAGTTCCATCAATGTATCAGCGTTATTGGCCATGGCAACTTTGGCCTTTTTTTCTTCCATATCAAAATCACATATATCTGTGGATGTCCCGATAGTGGCGTTGACTTTTGTCCGGAGTCCGGATCCAATACCAACGGCTTTTACTTCCCGTCCAGTGTTACTGGGGATGGCAATGGTACCATGGGCTACAGATTTTCGGATGAATTCAACGTCGACGTTTTCCGCTTCTGCGACGGATTTCATTTCAGCGGTTACTATCCCTTTTCTTGCATCGTCCATTTGTGTCATAGAATCACCGTGTAAGCTTTACTTTAGTAAGCATAGTCTAGTTACAGTATTTCCTAAGTTGTATACAGCACCTTACTAAATGTATTAATGTTAATCTTAATTTGTTTTTATATTCCCCATAAAAATAGATAGTGGTTTTAGTCTAATGGTAGGATCATTTTTGATTTTTGAAAAAGGTGAAAAAACAATTAATGGATAGAAATATCATTTTCTATTCATTCATCCGTTCATGAACCATTTTAAGGTTGGGAACGTTGGTCTGACATCCTTCTGCTTCCACCACAAATGAAGATACAGCAGAAGCCAGTTTGCCACAGTATAATAATGATTCGCCTTCCAAGTATGATTTAAGGAACCCTGCTCGATAAGAGTCCCCAGCACCCGTGGGGTCTACTGGGTCACGCTTTAAAGCATTTACCTTAATTGTTTCATCAGAATATATGACACTACCATTTATACCCCTGGTTTCAACCACAATTGATGGGCCAAATCTTCTTAATTCATCCACGTCCATCTTCAAATTATTTAAGATACGTTCTATTTCGTGATGGTTTCCGAAAAGAATATCTGAGACTTTCAAAACCTCGAAAAGATCCTGGGAGGAGTACATGTGCAAGTCCTGTCCCGGATCGAAAGATATGGTTTTTCCTTCTTCTCTGGCAAATCTCCCGCATTTCAAGTTAAATGAAGGGTCACCTGTGGCTAAATGAACTGATCTGGTATTTTTTATGGCATCATAGGGAACTTCAGATTCTTTAAATTTGGCTGCAGCTCCCCAGTAAAAGTAAAAGATCTGATCATGATTACGGTCAGTTAAGACGAATGCGGTGGGAGTTTTATCATCTTCAACCACTATCATATCCAGGATGTTGATATTATTATTTTCTAGGCGTTTTTGATAATCAGATCCATGAAAATCCCCTCCAACTGCAGATACTAGGGAAGATTTAAGTCCTAATGATGATGCAACTACTGCAACGTTAGCTGCAGCACCTCCATGAAATGTTCGCATCTTATTTATGGCAGTGGAAGAATTGGGCATGGGAAATTCGTTAACCTGGATTATATAATCCAGTGCCGTGTGTCCAATAGTTAATAAATCTCTTTTTTCCCTCAATCAATCACCTGCCATATTTTTCTATTTTAAGATTATTTAAGATTACTGATTTTAAGGGTTATATGATTGAATGATTTTAAATTCTCATCATAATCCTTTTGTTCTAGTCAATTCTCTTAAAACCCCATTTTTCAATTATTTCCTGCCCTCTACCCAAGATAAATTCTAAGAAATCCTCCAGATGGGGGTTAGGATTCCATAGGACCATACTGATAATGTGCATAGTGTCATCAGCAAGAAGACCCGAACCTGTAGTAATACCAGATATGAAACTGTTATTTAGGAAGGTATACAGATCATCATTACCACTAACCATCTTCAACGCATTTTGGGGTGAACTGCACAACTCAACTATTTCATAATCTATTCTCAACTGATCTAATGTGTTCCAGGCCAGCCTTTGGGCTGAATGGGGAATTTCAACGAATTTACTGCCATTAAGTTCCTGAACAGTCTCCGGTAATTCATCCGAACCAGAAACTAGCACCAGGTGGTCCCGGGCAATGGGGGTAAAATCTAAGTTATGCATGAATGCATGCACTGGATCATCAAGAAGAAGAACATCTACTAAACCTTTTTTGGCCATTTCAAGGGCAATCAAATCATTCGAACTGTTAATTACAGTTTCAAGGCCGTAATGTTTGGATAAAACATCCATCAAGCCAGTTGAAACTGGCCCTCCGCAAGTGAATGGTATGGATCGTTCTTGAAGTCTATCCTGGTATTGTTGATATTTTACAAGGATCGAAACTCCCTGTGGCGTGAGTCCAGAGCCTGCTCCAGTGGTGTACACTAATTTAAATCCAAGTTTATCTTCAGCGTCTCGAATTCTCCGGTTTAAGACTGCATGTGATATTTTTAGGCTTTTAGCAGCTTCTCTCTGTGACCAGGTTTCTGAGATTTTTTCTAAAGCATCAAAAAGCCGGTATGTGAACTTCACACCATTTATTTCCAGGTTTAATGTGGGTTTAAACTCCATAAGACTCGATTTGTTATTTAAAAATTCCTCTACTGATTTTTTGGTAGTTTCTAATGTTGTACCAGATTACGTGTAGAAATTATATATATCAAACCAGATAGATATACACCACGAAATAATGGTGCTTACGGTGAAACAATTGATTTTAAACGAGGCTATACAAGAAATTATCGATAATGTGCTCTCTGTTTCTGGAGAACTTGACCCGAAGAACATTGAAGAAATGACGGGATTGTTACAGTCATCCAAAAATGTTTTTGTCATGGGATTGGGACGATCTGGGCTAGTGGCCAGGGCTTTTGCCATGCGCCTCATGCACCTTGGAATAAGTGTCTACGTTGTTGGGGAGACTACAACTCCGGCTTTATCTCCTGAAGATTGTCTTTTTGCAATTTCAGGTTCAGGAGAAACATTCAGTATTATCAGTGCCGCGGATATAGCCCATAAAAGAGGAACAAAAATTATTGCTGTGACTTCCTATGTGAACTCCACACTGGGAGAAATGGCAGATTTAGTGGTGCACATTAAGGGGCGAACCAAGATTGATTCTGAAAAGAACTACATCACTCGTCAGATAAATGGAAAACACCAGTCTTTATCTCCTATGGGGACTTTATTTGAGGTTACTAGTCTAATATTCCTTGACGGGTTAATAGCCCAGTTAATGATTCAAATGGGAAAAACAGAAGAGGATATGAAGGCCAGGCACACATTAATAGAGTGAGTCATGATGACCCAACTCACTTTAAACTATTTTATAAGATCAACTGTAATTATATGGTTTGAGCATCGATTGTAAGTGCTCTTTATGTTACTATATGTGAAAACATTTATTAGAAATAATTGAAAATTTTTATCTGGTGATGGGGTTCACCTTTAACCGCTTATTTTATAAGCTGATGACTCCTGTGAAAACTTTTAAGAGGATGAAGCTATGCCCTATAAAATTAGTCTAAACAACATAATATTCAAATACCACCTTAATTCTTATTTTCCCGGAAGGATGATATTCATTCTAAAACCTTCTAAATTACAATTTGGTAACCAGTCTAACTTACAGGTGTTCTAATGGAATTTCAATATGTTGCTTTCAGTGTGGCAATCATCTTATTGCTTGGTTTGTTATCCAGCAAAATATTTATCAGAATTAAGCTACCCGGACTGCTGGGAATGCTTATTGTGGGGATAATAATCGGTCCTTATTGTTTAAATCTCATAGATAAATCAATTTTAGACATATCCGGAGATTTAAGGGCAATAGCATTAATAATAATTCTCTTAAGGGCAGGTTTTGGAATTCATATGGAGAGCTTACGGAGAGTTGGAAGTTCTGCCATTAAAATGAGTTTTATACCAGACATTATGGAAGGCCTTACAGTGATGTTTGTATCCCACTATCTTTTAGGACTGCCCTTGATAGAAGCAGGAATGTTAGGATTTATCATTGCAGCAGTGTCTCCTGCAGTAATAGTCCCTCAAATGCTATCATTTATAAAAAGGAGAATGGGAACCAAGAAAGGAATACCACTTATTATACTCACCGGGGCTTCTGTAGATGATGTGGTTTCCATAACCATTTTTTCAGTATTTTTGGGAATATATGGAGGTCAACAGGTAAACTATATAACGACTATTTTAGGCATACCACTACAGTTTATATTTGGAATTTTATTTGGATTAGTCATTGCCATACTCCTGTTATACCTCTTCAAACATTTCAACATACGCAATACAGAAAAAACACTTATTATTCTCGCATCAGCAATACTTCTAAAAAACATAGGCGATGCATTAAGTAGTATAATACCCATTGCCGCTTTGGTGGGGGTGATGGTTATTGGTTTTGTGATATTAGAAAGAATGCCTGAGCTGGGAATGCAAATTTCAGATCAATTCGACAAGATATGGATATTTGCAGAAATACTCCTTTTTGTACTGGTGGGAGCCCAGGTAAATATTTATTTGGCAGCATCATTTTTAATGGTTGGATTAATCATAATAATAATAGGTTGGATAGCGCGGAGTTGTGGTGTTTATTTATCTTTAATGGGTTCAAATCTTAATTTAAAGGAAAAAATATTCTGTATAATGGCTTACACTCCGAAAGCTACTGTACAGGCAGCTATAGGGGCCATACCTCTTGCTATGGGTGTTGCTTCGGGGCAGCTTATTTTGGCCATAGCAGTAATAGCCATATTATTCACTGCACCTTTGGGGTCATTTGCAGTTAGTATGTATGGGGAAAGGATTTTAGAGCCTGAAAAATAATGATCTTCAGGATAAACTAAACAATTATCCGGTGAGAATGGGTGTAAATATTAAATCTGCCATTTCTCAGGAATCCAACCAGCGTAATACCTGCTTCTTCTCCCATTTTCAACCCTTCCACTGTAGGTGCGGCTTTGGTTACCATGATGGGTATTCCTACATTGGCCAGTTTAACCACACGATCCGGGGGTATTCTGCCACTACACACTAAAAAACTATCAGAAAAATCTATACATTCCTTTAAACCCGCGCCAATAACTTTATCCACAGCCACATGCCTGCTCACATCTTCACGGAGGATAAAATGTTCCTCATCCACCAGTGCCGCTACATGGGTGCCACCAGTTTTGGACCATACTTCTGCTTTTTCAATTAAATGATCATAGGCTTGGAGGATATTCTCTTTTTCAACCTTAAGATCTGATTTTACAAGAGGAATAGCATGATCCCGATGGAACCATCCATCATAACAGGCCAAATCATCATCTTTTACGTTTTTAAAGTCCTTCAAGAAAACTTGGATGGATTCTGAGTTAAACTCAATCCTGCTCACATCCTCCTGAGATTTAATGTACTTTTCATCAAGTAAATAGCCCAGGGTGAAATCTTCAAGGTTATAAGGGCTTAGATAAAACTTTCCCAGTAGTCTCCCATTGACATTTAAATCTATTTTGGTGTCCAGGGCCACCAGATCTTCCACTTCACGGGGCTTATGGTTTACTTTGATAATCCTAGTTTTCTTGAACATTTTACTCATAAAAGGCTCCAAAAAAGAAATCAATGGAATAAAATTTGATTATTATTTTTCTACAATATCATTAACCCATGAAATGGCTGCTGCCACATTGGGAAAACCTATGGTGCTGGTAAGCAGGATTACTGCCTGGTAAACCTCTTCTTCAGTAGCACCATTTTCAATAGCTCTTCTGGTGTGACTGTGAACTCCTCCTTCGGATCTAATAGCTGCAGCTGCCGCCAGTTGAATAAGTTGAACGCTTTTTTCGTCAAGGGGACCTGCATTTCTGACAGATTCTCCCAGTTTACTTAGCGCATCACCATACTCGGGGAATCGTTCTCTAATATTCATGTAATGTTTTGGTAATTTTTTGGACATATCCAACCTCCTAAACTCAATCTTCATATATAATATAATAAGTTTTAGCAGATATATTTTATCATCTTAAACATATCATCACTTATTTATTGATTACAACCACCATTAATTGATTTAATCAAATAATAATCCATGAAAATCAACCATTCTTCTTATCAATATCCATTTATATGAAATAAAATGCTAATAATTAGAAAAGATCATTAACCAGAAATTCCATCCAATATACTGTAATTGGAAAAAGGGAAAAAATACTTTCTGAAGATAAAGAAAGGGATGATATTTAATAATATTTTTTGCTGGGATAGTTTCCTTTTTTTATCGTAATATAGGAAAAACAGAATCTTAATAGCATCAGATTGAATCTATTAATTGAAGGTACATAGGAGTAAATGAAGTATGGATTTTAATAAACAGGTTCAGATGGCCGAAGAAGAATTGAACTTGGTTTATAACAGTGAAAAACCAGTTGTTCTAATAGGTTCAGCTACTTGTGGGCAATCTGCCGGTTCTGAGGAAGTAGCAGCAGCGATTCAGGAAGAATGCATAAAAAATGATATTGAATGTAAACTGGTAAAGGTGGGCTGCATTGGATTATGCTATGCAGAACCCATCATTACGATAATTAAAGCCAATAATCCTCCTGTTTTCTATGGAAATGTCACCCCTAAACTGGCCAAAGAACTGGCCCACGCATATATAGCAGGTGAAGACCCCCTACCTGATTATGCGCTGGGAACAATCGGCCAAGGAAAAATTGAGAATATACCTGATCTATGGACCTTACCAGTTCTAAAACCACAAGTGAGGAGGATCCTCCGCAACTGTGGCTTAATCGACCCACGCAATATAAACCACTACCTGGCCAAAGGTGGCTACAGTGGATTAAACGAAGCCCTGAAAATGGAACCTGAAGATGTCATTGAAAAGGTTAAAGAATCAGGTTTAAGGGGAAGAGGGGGCGCAGGTTTCCCTACGGGTATGAAATGGCAGCTATGTCGGGATGAAGAATCAGACACTAAATACCTGATTTGTAATGCAGATGAAGGAGATCCCGGGGCATTCATGAACCGTTCACTCCTGGAAAGCGATCCTCACTCAATATTAGAAGGAATAGTCATTGCTGCTCATGCCATCGGAGTTGAAGAAGGTTACATATACTGCAGGGCAGAATATCCCCTTGCCTTGAAGACTTTAAAGCATGCCATCTCTCAAATGAAGGACGCAGGATTTCTGGGAGAAAACATCCTGGGTTCCGGATTTAATTTTGACCTGAAAATAAAAGAAGGGGCAGGAGCATTTGTCTGCGGAGAAGAAACAGCCCTCATTGCCTCTATTGAGGGAAAAAGAGGAACTCCCCGCACACGACCACCATTCCCCACCACCGCTGGTTTATGGGGCAAACCCACAGTCATCAATAACGTGGAAACTATGGCCAGTGTCACTTTGGTAATGCAGAAAGGTCCCTCCGAATTCAGTAAAGTAGGATCAGAGGACAGCAAAGGCACTAAAACTTTTTCAATGGTTGGCAACGTTTACCACACTGGATTAATAGAAGTACCCCTGGGAACAACACTAAGAGAAGTAATATTTACCATTGGTGGAGGAGTTGCCGATGGTAAAAAGTTTAAAGCTGTCCAAGTTGGAGGTCCCTCGGGAGGATGCATTCCTAAAGATTTCGTGGACACTCGCATAGATTACAGTTCATTAAACGTTGCAGGAGCTATCATGGGTTCTGGTGGTATGGTTGTTATGGATGAAGACTCCTGTATGGTGGATGTTGCCCACTACTTTTTAAAGTTCACCCAGAATGAGTCCTGTGGCAAATGCGTGCCATGCAGACTGGGAACCAAGCAGATGTTAGACATATTAACTGACATAACTGAAGGAAGAGGCCGAAAAGATGATATAGATCTTCTAAAAAAGCTTTCAGAGGCCATAAAATCTTCATCGCTATGTGGACTTGGTCAGGGATCTCCCAACCCGGTCCTAACCACTTTAAGGTACTTCATGTCGGAATATGAGGCTCATATTAAAGATAAGGTTTGTCCTGCCAACCACTGCAAAGAACTAATATCCTATTTCATAATACCTGAAAAATGCACAGGATGCAGGTTATGCCTTAAATCATGCCCTGCAGAGGCTATAACTGGGGAGAAAAAACAACCTCATATTATTAACCAGGAAAAATGCATAAAATGTGGCACATGCCTTGATTTATGCAGGGGAAAATTTGACTCAATCATAAGGGTGTCTCCACCGATAGAATAGAGAAATTAACCACTTATAATTATTAAATCGAGAAATTATCAATTATACTATAATAAAACGTAAAATATTAGTTTAGAGGCATTTTAATGGATGAAATAAAATTCACTATTGATGGGATACAGGTAAAAGCCCAAAAGGGAGAAACAATTCTCCAGGCTGCCACCAAGAATGGAATATATATTCCTAACCTTTGTTATCATCCCGATCTAAAACCTATGGGTGCCTGTAGGTTGTGTTTGGTTGAAAATGAAGACGGACGCCTGGTCACGTCTTGTGAAACCCTTGTAAAAGAAGGAATGAAAATATCAACTACCAGTAAACGTGTTGAAAGTTCTCGAGAAATGGTGGCACGACTACTTATTGCCAACCACGAATCAGAATGCCTTACCTGTGCCCAGAACAACCAGTGTAAATTACAGGAAATAGCATCCTTTTTTGGAATTGAAATTGAAAATATCACAGATCTAAGACATTCACTCCTAGAAGTGCCTGCCGATGAATCAAACCCCTTTTTTAAACGAGATTTAAAGAAATGCATCTTGTGCGGCATATGTGTAAGAACATGCCGGGATCGTTTAGGGGTCAGTGCCATAGATTTCGGTTTCAGAGGATATGAAACCCGAATCACCACCTTAATGGATGGGCCAATCAAAGAATCAACCTGCGTATCATGTGGAGAATGCGTAGTAGCTTGCCCAGTCGGGGCTCTGGTTCCTAAAGAAAATCAAAAACCCTCAAGAGAAGTAAAAACCACCTGCACATACTGTGGAGTTGGATGTGGACTATACTTGGGTGTTAGGGGTGAAAAAATAATAAGTGCTAGAGGAGATCCAGAACACCCCCTTAGCAAGGGCAATCTCTGTGTGAAAGGAAGATATGGATTTAATTTTGTAAATCATCCTGATAGATTAACCAAACCCCTTATAAAAAAGGATGGGCATTTTAAGGAGTTAGAATGGGATGAAGCTCTGGAATTTGCCGGAAGTAAACTTTCCAATTATAAAGGGGACTCATTTGCAGCCATATCTTCAGCCCGATGCACTAATGAGGAAAATTATCTACTTCAAAAATTCACCAGGCTGGCAATGGGAACAAATAATGTTGATAACTCAGCCCGCTCATGTCACGCCCCTTCAGTAGCAGCCCTGGCTGAAAGTCTGGGAAGTGGGGCTATGAGCAACTCAATAGATGAAATACCACATGCTAAATGTCTCTTCTTAATAGGTACCAACCCCACTGATAGTTACCCAGTTTTAAGTATGAGAATAATGGATGCAGTTAGAAACGGGGCTAAAATAATTGTCGCTGATCCCAGGGACATTGATATTGCTCGGCATGCAGAAATAACCATCCGTCATAACCCTGGAACTGATGTGGCACTGATAATGGGTATGATTAGAGTCATTATTCATGAAGATCTCGTGGACCAAAAATTCATCCAGGAACGTTGTGAGAACTTTGATGCATTGCTGGAATCTCTGGATGAATTCGACCCGAAAACTGTGGAAGAAATAACTGGTGTGAGTATGGATAAAATAGCTGAAGCAGCACGATTATATGCCACAACAGAACCCGCAGCCATATTTTATTCATTGGGAATAACTGAACACTCCCATGGTACTGATAATGTTTTTGCACTGTCTAACCTGGCTTTGTTAACTGGAAACTTTGGTAAACCATATTCTGGGGTTAATCCTATCAGGGGACAGAACAATGTCCAGGGATCTTGTGATATGGGATGTTTACCCGACTCATATCCTGGTTACCAGAAGGTTCTAAACCATGACGTACACCAGAAATTTGAGAAAGCATGGAATTCTGAACTCAGCCCTAAAGTGGGATTGAAGATGCCTGAAATGATGGAAGCTGCCCGAAAAGGCAGAATAAAGGCCATGTACATTATGGGTGAGAACCCCGCCCTTTCTGAACCAGATTCTTTAAATATCATCCGTGCTTTGGAATCAACTGAATTTTTAATTGTGCAGGATCTCTTTATGACAGAAACTGCTCTCAGGGCGGATCTGGTCCTGCCAGCTGCTTCTTTTGCTGAGAAAGATGGTACTTTTGCCAATGCTGACCGAAGAGTTCAAAGAGTGAGGCAGGCCATAAAACCAGTTGGTGATTCCAAACCAGACTGGCAAATAATCGCAGAAATAGCTCAAAAAATGGGAATAGAAGGCTTTGATTATGAAAGTTCTGAGGATGTGGCTGCAGAAATAGCAGGTCTAGCCCCAATATATGGGGGAATGTACTACTCCTGTCTTGAAGAAGACAGTAAACAGTGGCCATGTTATCATGAAGAACACAAAGGAACAGCAATTCTTCATAAGGAACATTTTGCCACTGAAAACGGTAAAGCAAAGTTCATTCCATTAACTTACAGGCAGCCAGCTGAATTACCAGATGAAGAATACCCTCTGGTACTCACTACCGGTCGTAGAATTTTCCATTATCACACCGGTACTATGACTGGTGCAAATGGGGGGCTGAAAGAACTTTATGATCATGATCCAGTGGAAATATGTCCTGAAGATGCTGAAAAACTTGGATTAAATGATGGTGACTGGGTATGGGTGGTTTCTCGCAGGGGAAGAATAAAATCTCCAGTTCTAATAACGGATAGATCACCTAAAGGCTTGGTGTTCATGGCATTCCATTCTCCTGAAACCAAGACCAACCTGATAACCAGTCCGGCCTGTGATCCAGTTACAAAAACTCCTGAATTCAAGTATTGTGCAGTGAGACTTGAAAAATGCACAGAATAGCCTATAAGAAAATTTGAGGAGAGTCCTTAAAAAAATTTCTTATTTAATCAACAACCACCATAATAGGGTTCTCTATTATTGATTGCATCTAAAAATAGATCTTGCAGTTCCATGTCAGATGAACCATTCCTCATGGGATTTATTAGGTCTACAAGATTGTCATTTCTAAGTAAACATGGTTTAAGTTTCCCATCAGGGGTTATTCTGAGTCGGGTGCAGTTTTTACAGAATTCAGTATTGTCCATTGGACGCACTACTTCGATCTCCCCTCCTTCCAGGAAGTACTTTTTCCTATCTTGCATGAAAGCACGCGTCTTAATGTCACTTGCTTTTTCCTTAAGTTCTTCTTCTATGATCTTCATATCATAATAGTATTCATCGAAAAAATCAGTATCAGGGCAGCTTTCAGTTTTTAAAAGCTCAATAATTTGTAGAATAACTCCATTTTCCTTGCAAAAATGGAACATATCCCATATTTCATCATGGTTCAAACCTTTCATCAACACCATATTAACCTTAACTGGGTACAGTCCAACTTCCACTGCCTTTTTTATTCCTCTTTTCACCTGGTCAATGTAGTTACTTTTGGTTATGAATTGATAAGTCTGTGGATTTAGGGTGTCAAAACTTACATTAACTCTGTTCAAACCCACATTTTTAAGTGGAAGAGCATATTTCTCCAGTAATATGCCATTAGTGGTTAGAGAAACATCTTGGAATCCTATTTCTGATATCCTTCTTACAATGTCAATAATATCTTCTCTAATGAGTGGTTCTCCTCCTGATAGTCTGATTTTTTTTATTCCAATATTTTTGGCGATTAAGCAGATTCTTTCTATTTCAGGGGAGTTCATCTCATATTTCTGGGGAATTATGCCATCGTGATGGCAGTAAAAGCAGTTAATATTGCAGCGATTGGTTATGGATATGCGGAGGGAGATAATCGGCCTGTTGAAATTATCAGTCTTTAATTCAGTCATAAAGGTTCAACCATAGTCAAGATTTAATGTTCATTGTTTGAGGTATTTAGTCTTCGAGATTTCTAATCCATAATTCTATTTTTTCATTAATGTTATCGTTTTCTTCTGTTTTCAGAGTGCTTATCATTCCCATGACACTTTTTTTAATAAAATCCTGCACAAAGGGGTTTAAAGGGATTTTTTTACTACCAATGTAAAGTTCGACTTCCTTTAATTTCCGCATTTTGCACTTATCTTCCGATGTTTTCCCCTGTATAATGGCCTTAGACATTTCTATACAGTCTTTATAGCCACATTCACCACAGTCTGCTCCAGGGATAATATCATAACTTCTTTTCTCAACCAGATCAACAATAGAAACCACATCTTCTGGTTTGATCTTGAAAACATCAACATTAGTGATGGTGAAATCATCCTTAACCTCTGTGGTTGAAACTTTAGGATAATTAGATGATTTAAATCCTTCAATTACTATATAATCAAGTTCTGTAATGTTTGAAATATTTTTAAGGATATTTTCCAGGGATAGTTGTTCGTTAACCATGAAAAAGGTGTTTTTTCCTGAACCAACAACCAGTTCTGCTCCTGCTTTGCGGTGTTTCCAAGTATCTTTACCCTCTAAATCAAAGTCATGGTGGGTGTGTTTAATGGTGCCTACTCTGTAACCCCTCTTAACCATTTCCTCAACTATCATGGTTACAAGGGTTGTTTTACCAGTGTTTTTTGTTCCTACCACTGTTAATATCTTCATGATTCCGCCTTTTTTATTAAGATGGTTTTTATTTAGCTTTTAGCATAATTGAGAATATTTCTACATCTTTAACATAATTTGGATACTATTGGTGTTAAAATACAACGAAATGAACATAATTATTTTAGTTGGTCTATTAGTAGTCAAATGTTAATTTCTAGTTTTTTAAATTTTGTGTAGTAAATAATTCTAAGAGGATTTTTAAAAAAAATTAATCAAACTTTTACCATTGCAATGGCTGCTGCTTTAAACCCTATGAATATTTCTTTCCCAAGGTTTAAATTCAACTGTTCCCGGGCATATTCAGTTATATCTACAAATAGACTGGTCTCACCCAAATCTACATTCAACCGGATAAGGTTGTCTTTCAATTCCATGCGGGTAATCTTACCTGGAAAGATGTTACGGACGCTTGATTCCTGGGGTTCTAACATTACAAATATATCATCGGGGCTGATTAAAACCAGTACTTTGTCTCCGATACTGAAATTACCTCTTAAGGGGAGAATAACTTTATTTCCATTTAGATAAATGTTGGCAATTCTATTTTCGGCGTCAATATCCGAAATTTCGCCTTCAATCTCATTAACATCGGCATGCATTTTAAGGATACTATCAACTTTGCGATATTCTCTTAATACTTTTCTACCTTCGTCTGTTAATGTACTTCCGCCACCGCCTCCTTTTCCGCCTCTTTTGGTTGAAACTACTGTTTTATTAAGATCATTTTCTAAGTTTTCAATGTATTTGAGGGCGCTGCGATAGGGTATTTGTGCGTTTTTAGAAGCTAGTGTTATGGATCCACATTCATCAATATACTTTAAAAGTTCGAATTTCTTTTTATTTAGTAATATTATCTTATCATCCAAGTTTAATCTGTATTGTGGCCCATCTTTTGAACTATTCATATATACGCACCCTAAATTTATTTTGTTAACAAACTTATTATATCTATTACATATGTTGACATGCTCTTTTTATCGGAAACATTTTTTATTAAACTATCTTGATATTATGTTTAACTTAGAGAAATGTTAGGAAGATTAACTTTTTTTTTAATCCATTGATATTAGGGTGGTGTTTTTGCATCACTATTTTCAAGTCTCATCGTCATAATTTTAGAACTTTTAATAAAGCGTATGGATAGTATTAAAGCTTAATTTATGTCCAATAAATCCCATAAATATGTGTAATTAATACACACCTGTATATAAAGATGTCGGATTGGTCCTAGTAGGAATGTATAAATATATTAGATGATTTATGTGTAATCAACACACTTAGTGCCAACTATAGATTTTCAAGGAAAAATTCCATTGAAAACAGCAATAAATGTAATATGACAGAGCTTTTGAATTATCAACAATTCAGGATAAATCTTTATAGACTCATATTGGTGCTGTGCGTGTCTTGATTTAGTAATTAATTCCTTTAATGGAGTTAGTTCCTACTACTCAATAGAAATATGGAGGTAAAAAATGGTTTCTAATACGAAAGAAGTCAAAGACTTGGACTTTGATGTAACAAGATCAGCTGACGAAGTTCGGAAGCTGGCTTTCAAAGACGAAGTCTGCATTGGCTGTGGTATCTGTGAAAAAGTATGCCCAGTAGAAGCAATCGAACTCGGTGACATCGGGGCTATAGTCAGAACAGAAGCCGATGAAGCAAAAATATGCGTTGACGAAAACAAATGTGTTCTATGTGGTATGTGCAGTGTTGGATGCCCTGTAGACGCTCTGGAATTCACCATTGATGGTGAATCAATCAAGAACATGGATGTTTATCCACAGTATCTGTCTTCTGCAGAAATCGACGATGAAACATGTATATACTGTAAAGCATGTGAAATGGCATGCCCCAGAGAAGCAATAACCATCGCCCGTGAACTACCAGAAAGAGCCAATCTGGTCACAGGAGAAATCGAAATAGACAAAGATACCTGTATACACTGTGGTATTTGTGAAGAAATGTGTCCTGCTGACGCCATTACCATGGACAGTAAAATACCAACCTCATCTGACCCCACAGTGGCTTCAGACATAAACGTGGACCAAGATAAATGTGTCTACTGTCTGATATGTAAAAAAGCATGTCCAGTTGATGCCATAATGGCAGCATGCAGAACCTGTTCCTATGGGGAATACGACCTGGACCCTGCAGATGCAGAAATCAAAGGAAGCTCATTCATTGATGACGATCTCTGTGTTCGATGTGGATGGTGTGAAGAAATCTGCCCAGTAGACGCTGCCAAAGTTAAAAAACCTTTCAAAGGTGAAGTAACTGTTGACCAGGACAAATGTTCCACTTGCGGTGCCTGTGTGGATATATGCCCATGTGACGTCTACTCTTTCCCTCAACCAGAAGAATCAGGACAAATCGTAGACAAAGTGTTTAAGGATGAAACCTACTGCATCTATTGCGGAGCATGCGAAAACGTCTGCCCAGTAGACGCCATAGAAGTCAAGAGAACCGACGTGGACTACACACCAACCAAGTCCAAGTCATGGAAAAACAAAATGGAATCTCTAAAAACCTAGTTTTGGTGATATATTATGGAACTCAAAGTAGAACAAGATAACTGCCTGGGATGTGGAGTATGTGTTGTTGCCTGCCCGGTTAATGTATCCATCAGTCCCGAAGTATCAGGTGGACACGGATCCAAAACTGAAGAAGTAATTATGATGGTAGAAAACGGAGTAATCAAACTCTTCAGCCCAGAAAAATGCACAAAATGTGGAACATGCCAAATGTTCTGCCCTACAGATGCCATATGGCTGGAATGAGGTGTAAAAATGACTTATATCGAAAAACCCGTCGTTCCTAAAGTTGTTAAATTAGAAGAACCAACAGCCACAGAACGAGAAGTATTAAACATGATGCTGAACACCGGCTCAGACATCTACCAGGGGGCATGCAAAAAAAGAGGTTCCACTTGTAAGGATGAATACCGAAAGGTGTGTGGAGTAGCTTACATGGACCCTAAAGACATGGCAAGATTAGGTGTATCAAACTGGGACACTGTAAAAGTCACCACTGATTGGGGTGAAGTAATAGTTTCTGCAGTACATTCCAGAGACGCACCTCATGAAGGAACCATATTCATACCAAAAGGTCCCTGGGCCAACGTAATAACCAGTCACGAAACCTACTGCTGTTGTGACCCCACCTACAAAGGCATTTACTGCACAGTGGAAACATCAGACGAAGAAGTTTTATTAATGGCTGACCTCATGAGAGCAGTATACAAAAAGTATGTTGTAGACGAAGAAACCATCCCTGAGTTAGAATCACTCGGTGAGATGCCCGTCTACAAGAAGAAATAAGGAGGCCGATTAAAGTGGCATACGAACCACCTGTAACTGATTATGATGAAATCGTTGAAAACGGTACATGCGCCTTTTGTGGATGTAACTGTGACGATTTAGATTTCTTAGTAAAAGATGGGCACGTAGTCGGGGTACGACACGCCTGTCGACTCGGTGCCAGTAAAGTCATGGAGGACATGGATCAAAGGCTTCTGGTCCCCATGATAAGGGATGAAAACGGTGAACTACAGGAAGTTGATTGGGACACCGCCCTGGATAAAGCAGCCGAGCTCATAGCTAACGCAGTCCGACCTATATTCTACGGATGGAGTGAAACATCCATTGAAACCATGAAACACGGTATACGACTAGGGGAATTAGTAGGAGCAGTCCTTGACAACCAGGCAACCATCTGTCACGGACCATCTCTACAAGCAGTACAAAACGTAGGATACCCCGTCGCTACCTTGGGAGAAATTAAAAACCGTGCAGACATGATTGTTTACACTGGAAGTAACCCAATGAACTCCCACCCTCGACACCTTTCTCGATACAGTACCTTCCCCCGAGGATGGTTCAGACAAAGGGGCAGATTCGACCGTACACTGGTTACTATGGATCCCAAGTACAGTGACACTGCTAAAATGTCTGACATATGGATTGGTTTTGAGCAAAACGGAGACTATGGATTCTACAATGCAATAAGGGCAGCTTTAAGGGGAAAAGAAATTGATCAGGACTTTGTTTCTGGCATACCAAAAGAAGACATAATGGAATTAGCCGAAGCAATGAAAAACGTTCAGTTCGGAGCATTATACTTCGGTTTAGGTCTGACCCACACACTCTCCAAGCAGAGAAACATTGATATGGCCATTGAAATGTTAGCCGACCTTAACAAATACACCAAATGGGTGTTAACTCCTATGAGAGGACACTTCAATGTGAACGGATTCAATATCTTCATGGCCTATGAAATGGGATTCCCATATGGTGTGGACTTCTGCCGAGGATACCCAAGATACATGAACGGAGAAACCAACACTATAGACCTATTAACCCGGAAAGAATGTGACGTGTTCATGGTGATAGCCGCAGACCCAGGAGCCCATTACCCTGGAGGAGCAGTTAAACACCTTGCAGAAATCCCAGTTATCCAAGTAGACATCCACTGGGGACCATCCACTGAGATAGCTGACGTAGTGCTCCCCGGATCATTCATAGGCGTAGAATGTGCTGGTACAAGCTATCGAATGGATGGAGTACCTATCCACATGAAAAAAGCCGTTGACAAACCCGAAACTTGCAGGGATGATGAATGGATCATTAGAGAACTGCACGAGAGGGTTCAGAAAATCAAAGCTGAAGAGGCCGCAGTAGCTAGCAAATAAGGTGATATCATGGAATACATACTAAAAAACGGTATAGTTTACGACCCGGCCAACAACATAGCTGGTGAAAAGAAGGATGTCATGTTCAAAGATGGTAAAATCGTTGAACAAGTATCTTCCGATGCAAAAGTCCTTGACGTGACTGACAAAATAGTCATGCCTGCTGGTGTGGACCCCCACGCCCACATAGCCGGACCAAAACTTGTTGTTGGTAGGATTTACCGACCAGAAGACTCAAGGAAAGGTGTAACCTCTAAAAAAGGTGTTTGCCGATCCGAATCAGGATTTTCCATACCCAGCTGCCCAGCAACTGGATACAGGTACTCACGGATGGGTTACGGAACAGTGACCGAAGCTGCAGTGCCTCCATTGGAAGCCAAACACACTCACGAAGAAATAATGGCAATTCCAAACGTTGATGTTACTCCATTACCACTATTCGGAAACAACTGGTTTGTATTACAGTGGGCTAAAGAAGGAAAAATCGATGAAATAGCTGCATTTGTGGCATCATGGCTCAGAATAGTCAAAGGTTACGGAATAAAAATCGTAAACCCCTGCGGAACAGAAGCATGGGGATGGGGTGGCAATGTCCACGGTATTGATGACCCTGTACCTTACTTTGATGTAACTGCCAGAGAAGTGGTCAGGGCTCTTGCACAGGCCAATGAAAAGTTAGGACTACCACACTCCATACACGTACATCCTAACGACCTTGGACATCCAGGAAACTACCCAACAACCGTGAACACCCTGGACTGTGTTAAAGACATCGCCAAGAATGGTTCTAAAAGAAACCAGACCATCCACCTAACTCATGCCCAGTTCCACTCCTATGCTGGAACCAGCTGGAGAGATGTTGAATCCGGTGCCAAAGAAGTAGCAGATTACATCAACAACAACAAACACGTAACCTGTGACATAGGACAAGTTACTCTGGATGAAACAACCACCATGACAGCAGATGGCCCAATGGAATTCGACCTGCACGAATTAAATGGTCTTAAATGGGCAAACAAGGACATCGAACTGGAAACAGGATCCGGAATCGTTCCATTCATATACTCTGGAAAAGCACCAGTCCCATCCTTCCAATGGGGTGTAGGACTAGAACTGTTCCTCCGAATCAAAGACCCCTGGCAGGTATGTCTGACCACTGACCACCCAAATGCTGGTCCATTTATCCGATACCCAAGAATCATCTCCTGGCTCATGAGTAACGAGCGCAGACAGGAAATGATGGACAATGGAGAAGTAAGAGTATGGTCCTACAAACGAACTGGACTGGGAACTCTGGACAGAGAATACGACTTTAACGAAATAGCCACCATTACCCGGGCATCTGCTGCTAAAATCTATGGATATCAGGACAGAGGTGAACTGACCCCAGGATATAATGCAGACATAGCAGTATACGACATCAACCCCAACGACATAGACCCATCCAAGGAACCAGCAGCCATAGAACACGCCTTTGGAAATGCCATGTACACCATCAAAGATGGTCAAATACTGGTTAAAGATGGAGAAGTCGTGAAAGTCGTGCCAAGCCACACAATATGGACTGATGTGAAAGGTTTCGAAGAACAGGAAAAAACAGTTATGGAAGAGGTCATGCCAACATTCAGACGTTTCTACACTGTCAAATTCGAAAACTACCAAGTACAAGACCATTTCACACCTAACCCAATTGTGACAGAGGTCCAGGCAGGTAAATAAAGGGGGTATTAAGAGTGAAAACAATAACATTAACCCTAAAGAAAAAATCTCCAATAGCCCTAGAATTCGATGAACTCATCCCAGATAAAGTGTTCGACTGGGAAAAAGTAGACTTCGAAAAATACCAGGTACCAGTTGGAAACCGAAGATTCCCATTGACTGACTACTTTGATATTGAAGTGGAAGGAGATGCAGCAGGTCCCGAAGAAGTAAAAATGATCCTTGATGGTGACTTCGGCCGAGTGAAATATATCGGCTGTAAGATGGGCGCCGGAGAGATCATTGTCAACGGAGATGCTGACCTGCACTGCGGAGCAGAAATGGAAGGCGGTAAAATAACCGTCAATGGTAACGCCGAAAGTTACGCCGGTCGTGAAATGAAAGGCGGAGAACTGGAAATCATGGGCAACACCAGAGAATTCTGCGGATGCTCCTACATCGGTGACTGGAGAGGAATGAGCGGTGGAAAAATCACCCTCCACGGAAGCGCCGGCAAACAACTCGGAGAATGTCTATCCGGTGGAGAAATCTACGTCAAAGGAGACTGCGACATATTAGCAGGAATCCACATGAACAAAGGTTTCATCCAGATCGATGGAGACGTTACCCGCTGGCCAGGCGGTCAGATGAAAAACGGTAACATACTCGTCAAAGGAAAACTGGGAATCCTCTTAGAAGGATTTGTCTATGATAGCGTTGTTGCCGATCCAGTAATTGATGGTAAAAGCTTCTCAGGCAAATACATCAAATACAATGGTGATATAGCCGTAAATGGTAAAGGGAACTTGTACCTCAACGCAGAGAAAAACAGAGAATTCTTATAATCTCTGTTTTACCCATTTTTTTTTAAACATTTTTATTATCACCCAAATTTTTTTAAACATTGTAAGTGATAATAACCTATCACGTGATTTTTATGGAAGAAGAAATAATTCTAAAGCCCGATGAAACTATAGAATATATCAAAGACAACGTTGCAATGCACGATACTCTCGAAATCTCTTATAACCGTATTTATGCTCCTGGAGAAGTTTTAGGACTTGAAATGGAGGAAGAATTCGGTGAGGAATACCTGGAGATCACGTTGCATTTGACTGGAGAACTGGTTAATCAAACAGTCAAAATAAACATGAATTCCATTATAGATGACCTGATTGAGATAAGACATACTCAGGGGGACGAGTTGAAGGTTATCGTGGTGGAAGATTAATTAAAAAGTATATTAATGTATATTTGGGTGTTACAATGGCGAAAGAAGTGACTATGGATTGTGAGGAAGCGATTGAATACGTTAAAAAGAACGTAAAACCATTTGATAAGGTTGAAATGTCTTACAATCGGGTTTTCACTCCGGGCGAGGTTATTAATGTTGAAACCTGTGTGCTCAAAGGTGGAAGAAAGAGCTGTACCGTGATGGTTCACCTTGATGGAGATACTATCCATAGCACCGTCGACATCGACCTTGAAGAAATAAAATACGATCTAATAGAGGTAAGACACTGCCCAAAAGATGGTGAAGAGGTTTTAATCGCTATCGACACTTGTGAAGAAGAATAAGAATAAATACATTTTTGTGTTAAGAAAATTATTTAGATGGAGTGGTAAGAATCATGACACTCCATCAAATTAACATTTAAAGATTTGAAACTCAAATAAATTTCTTTTTCTCTTTCTATTCCCAATGATTCACAAGAATTAGGTGTTAAAACGCCCCTAAATCTTACATTTCCCACCTGAACTTCTATCCAGACGGTGTGTCCAACTTCGAACATATCCTTAACAACACCTTGTAACTGGTTTCTTACTGATGAAACGAATTTCTCATTGGAGAATATTATGTTTTCAGGCCTTATGGCGACCATAACATCTCCAGAATCATATTTAAACTCGTCTGAACTGTGAATTATGATTCCAGGGTCTATTTCTATCTGGAGCAGCGATTTGTCGTGTCCAACGATTTCTCCCTGAAAAACATTGTGTACGCCCACAAAATCAGCAACAAAGTTATGAGTTGGTCTGGAAAAGACTTCATGAAGGGTTCCCTGCTGGAGAATTTTACCATCCTTCATAACAGCTACTTGCTCAGCTAGGTTGTAGACATCATTAAAGTTATGGGTCACGTGTATGCAGGTGGTTTGGTATTCTTCAATTACATTTTTAATGAGGGTGGTGAGATAGGCGTGGGTGTTAACATCCACGGCACTGAATGGTTCATCCATCAACAACAATTTTGGTTCAACAATCAATGAACGAGCTATAGCTGTCCTTTGCTTTTCACCCCCGCTAAGGGTGGTTGTGTCCCTTTTAAGAAGATGATCAATGTTGAGTTTTTCAGCCATTTCATATACTTTGGACTCTAAGAGAGATTCATCAGACTTATTAGTTTTCT
The DNA here is from genome assembly GCA_020855015.1 of Methanobacterium sp. Classification (GTDB taxonomy): domain Archaea; phylum Methanobacteriota; class Methanobacteria; order Methanobacteriales; family Methanobacteriaceae; genus Methanobacterium. The sequence goes on along the minus strand of JAHKLP010000086.1, from coordinate 311 downwards.
TAAGGCCGTATGCTATGTTTTCGAAAACATTCATATGTGGAAACAGGACGTAGTCCTGGTATACTATACTTACTCCACGTTCTTCAGGATTAAGATGGGTAATGTCCCGTCCTTCCAGTAAGACGTGTCCATTATATGGTTTGTAGAAACCGGCAATGGTTTCCAGTAGCACAGATTTACCGGATCCAGTGGGGCCTATTAAGACGTGGTAATCTCCTTCTTTCACTTGTAAATTGATTTTTTGTAAATGGAAATCTTTCAAATCCACACTCAAGTCTTTGATTTCTAAAAACAGATTTTCATCTCCTTTT
>JAHKLP010000003.1 GCA_020855015.1 Methanobacterium sp. | reverse complement strand
CTCAGTGGCCCGCTTGTTCATGAATTCTATAACTTTTATTCCCAGTTTTCTGGCATCGTCATCATCTATTCCTGCACCGCAGTGATGTAGAAGCATCTCATTCAGGCCAACGAATCCAAAGGATAGAGTGGAGTTTTCAACCCGGTAGTAACGTTCACCCTCGGTTTCCTGAGTAAGGAAGGGTAAAAGGTTGTAATCATTTAGACAGTTAACTGCCTGTTCTCTACGCAGATGGAGAACTTGTTCGGCCAGTCGCAGGTGACCATCCAAGTATTCGAAGATGTCTCCTTCATCCCTTGATTGATATGCAATTCTGGGCAGGTTAATAGTTACGTATGCCAGGTTTCCTGTCCTCATGCAGTCCTGTTCCCAGTCTCCAGTCCAGTTATCCCCTAAACTGGTACGGCAGCCCATGTAGTTGGATAGGTTACCCCGATAGTCAGGTAACATGTTCACGAAGTAGGCACTACCGTATTTGGCAGATAATTCGTGGACAAGGGCTAAATCCTCAGCATATTCATCCTTGAGGATTTCATCTCTTAAAACGTATATTGTGTTAGGGAACAAGTGTGGTTTTCCATCGGAGTCTCCAGCCAGTAAGGTTTCGGTGAACGCCCTCTGTAACATGCGAGTTTCTTCTTCGAAATCACCGTATACCCCTGCCAGTTTGCCTTTAGGCCCATAGGCTTCAACATCCTTCAGGAAGTCTGGAACGCCAAATTCCATATTTATGCTGGTAAATGGTACCTGACTTCCCCGAGCAGCATAGGCCATGTTCAGGTTGTATATGAACATCTGCACTGCTTGTTTCACCTTCTCATAGGGCAATCCTCTGGCGAAGGGTGCGACGAAAACGTTCCAAAGACACATTGCCTGGCCACCACTCATGTTCTGCTGTGCTGCTAGCATTATTTCTCCAGAATGGTTCATCAGGGTTTCAATATGGTTTGGTGGTCCAGCCACGCTGGTGTGGTCTCCAGTTCCATCTACCTTCAACCCGTGTTTAATGAATAATCGTAGATCATGCTGCAGACAATTCAGTGGTCGGCCAGCAAAGAATTCCAGATCGTGTACATGGATGTCACCACCCATATGGGCGTCTGCTAATTCATTAGGAAGTATGTGTAGGAGTGCGTATTGTTTAAGGGCCTCATCAGCCACATATTTATGTACAGTTTCCGGGTTGTGTATCATGTTAGCGTTGTCCCGGCTCCCGTTCTCTATGAGATTGGTAATGTTATAAACTGGTATCCCCAATCTAGTGTAACGTCGTCTGTATGTTTCCAGGCCGTGTTCCACTAATTTGGTGTTTACCATTTCCCTAAGCATCGGTGCGGTGAGATATTCCACGTCCAGTTTTCTAACTTCTTTCCATACTTCGGTGGAAATTTTATCAGCAAGTTCCGGCGATGCTCCGGTTTCCACAATCAGTGTTTTCTCGATCTTGGCCTTGTCAAAACTTTCAATAGTATCCCTGGATGTACGAACTCTTAATTGATTACTCTTCAAGTATTTGTCAGCTATCTCAGTGTCCACGCGCTTCAAGGAATCATATACCCACATTTTGAGTTCCTTGGTGGTTACACCATCGTAAGCAGCGGTAGCTGCTTGAGATGATATTTTCTCCGCTGCCCATAAAGGAGCGCCTGCCATGAGGCAGGATTTTAATATCTTTTCGTGACTGAACTTTTCGAATATTCCATTGTTTTTTAAAACACAATTTTCCGCCTTAGTAGGTATGGCCGCAATAATACGAGCTTCCTTCATCCTTTACACATCCTCCGCCTTTAGAATTAATATTACAATAATAATAATTTTCCCCTCAACCCCCGTATATATGGGTTTTTAACTCACATTTTATTTCTATTTGTATGTTATAAAATAGTTTCGTTTATCCAAACTGTTCTGATAAACAAAACTGTTTAGCTTCCCCACTATTTTAGTGATAACTCTATCTATACTCCAACAATATTTCTACAAGAACACATCAAGTGAACTCTGCTTGGATCGGTCACTTTCAAAGAGGGAGTTTATACCCGACTCAATGAGTTCAATTCTCTGAACCAGGTAAGGATCTATGGGGTATCTTCCAGCTAATTCCTTGGATATTTCAAGATACTTAGTTACTGATCCCTTGGATATGCTGAGTATCAGGTTCCCACCACACGTGCATTCTCCGCTTAAGGGTATTCGCCGGTATTTTTTGTTACACTTTGTGCATCGTACTTTCTGCCTGGCGAACGCCCTTATATTCCCGGCCATGTCAGGTAGGAAATGAGAATTCAGGACTCCTTCCACCACTCCTTTCTGGTCAACCGCCCGTATCTTTTCAGCCAGTTTGATCTGTCCATCAACTTTCTCTTTCATGGTGGGCAGTGTTTTGTATAGGCATACCTTGGGCCCCTGGTGGATGCTGGATGTTTCATGAGAATAGATCAGCCCATGGTATTGTTCATCCTTACCCAGTCTTTTTTGGACATTATCCACCAAATCCACTACGTCAGAGGGTTTTGCATTTTCCATAGTTTTTTGGAAGAGTTCCAGGGGTAGTATCTCCATGGTGTCCAGGTTATGGGATTCATCATCGATTTCCTCAGGATCTATCCTGGAAGAGAGAACCAGAGGTGCGTCCATTCGTCCTCCCCTGCTAATTGGCAGGTAAACCTTTGAAAAGTTTAGTAATGCATCCATAAGCAGCATTACAGAGTCTTCGTCACTGTCACAGTTCCTTCGTTTGGCTGAGTGGAAGAAGGGGTGGGCGTAACATGCTGCGGCCTTGGTAAAGCCTAAAATACGTCCCAGAACACCAGCTGATGTGTGGGGCGCCAGGCCAACTGCCAGATGTCCTACCAGGTCTTCCTTGGTTTTAACCTGGTAATAGGGCTCCATTTGGTAGAATTGTTTCAGTAGATCATCGATGAAATGGGATACTCTCATAAGGTACTCGGCACATGCTTCGGAAATTACCAGATCCTGTATTTGGAGTTCAACAACCTGATCATCATTTTCCAGTTCTTCACCATTGATATCATGAGTATATCCCAGTTCTCTCAGTTTTTTGGGAGTTACACCTATCTCTTTGGGTATGAAATGAGTGAGTGGCAAATCTGTGGAGTCATGTCGAATTGTAGCATCTTTAAAAGTGTAAACTCCGTTTTTTGCCCGGAGTATGCCTTTTTCCAGGGGTTCTGGGAATTTATCTTCGGATATCATTCCCTGCACTCCTTTGATCTCATCCAGTTTCCGTACTCCTGAGTTCTGGTATGCTTTCCTCAGGAGATTAGCCAGGTTTATTCGTTTCTTTCCAGAGCTACTGGGCACTGTGCGTGACCCACAAACTGGGCAGATAGCCTGCATTGAACCCACACCACATTCAGGGTTGGTACATTTGCATCTGCCAATTTCAACTGTTATACTTCCCTTCTTAGCAGCATCGATGATATTTCTTCTGTTTCCTCCGTGGATGCCTATTGGGAAAAGTGCGTGGGGTGCTGGTTTCATCATCCTTTCCTTGGTTTTTTCAGGCCTTCCAACTCTGCCGCCAAGATATGTGGGTGCTTTTGCCATTATTTCAACAGGAGAAACCTGGTTCAATGCCTCTAGAGTTGATATATCCCCTTCAGTTTCCAATGGTTCTTTTAAAGTGTGGATTAAAGCATAAGCCTCATCTAGCCCTAATACAATTTTTTCTTCTTTGACTTGGTGTGGAACACCCAAAACTTCCAATATACGCTTTTTAGGGCTTATTTCCAGTTCTAAATCACTATTTATATTAACATCATCAATCGATTCATATAACCATTTTCTGAGGCTGTTAATATCTTTTTTAGTTACATCATGGTAGAAATAAGTATATTCCGGATGTAATGGTATTTCATATTTCTCAGAAAGACTGAAGGCCATACTTGAACTGATTTTATCGTCATGCAAAAATTGTGTGATTTCTTCTTCCTGGCTTTCATCATATTTGGGTGATTTTTCTAAAAGTTGAATCCACCATTCTGGGCACCAACCAGCAGGGAGAAGTTGGTGGTTGTTTCGGAGGAACTCCCCAAATGCCACTAGCATGTCGCCCAAATAGATTATTTCCACCACTTGTGGTCTGATTTTACGAGCTTCTTCTACTGATTCTACTTTTACTATACTCCCATCCCTTAGTTTCACAATTGGACCATCAATACTGTCACATGGAACAACACAGTTGCCTTTACCCGGTCTTTCAATTTTCATCTGGGTTCCAACTGCCAAAAATTCAACGATTTCCATGGTTGCAGGATGCACCCCCATTGCTGCAAGTCCAGTATTTCTGGATCGGCCATACCTTAAGCGGAACCCTCCTTTGGCTTGTGGATATGCTAATACTGGCCTGCCGCCAATTATATCTTTCATGTATTTATCATCGACTTTGGGTTCTTCATCTTTGGCATCCTTCTCAGTTTCATCATCTTTATCTGATTTTTTAGTCTTTGACAGGTCATCCAACCATTCCCAGCCATCTATTTTGAGCTTTTTAGCATACTTCAATACCTTCGGTGCTTTTTGAATAACACCTTCTACCAGTGCCAGTAGGGCGCCTCCGCGCAGATGGTTGGTTTCAACTCGTTCCAAGTCCCTGTGGGAAACTTCAACCTGATCTGTGGGTTCACCAGTGACTTCGACTGATATGTTCTGAGCTGCTGTGCGTACTTCATCAGGAGAAGGGGAATACTGCAGGTTTGTCACTTCGGACTCGTAAAGTTCAGCCTCCTCCACGTAACGTTCGATTTCACTTTCGGTTGGTTTATAAGCATTTAAATCCATGTTGATTCTTATATAATCTGCAATTAAAACTGCAAGTGCCGATGCAGTCCCACCTGCACTTCGAATGGGTCCTGTAAAGTATACTGCCAGATACCATGTCTGGTCGAAGTTTCTTTTAATTGCAACTCTGTCTATTCCTTCCAGTGGTGCAGCCACCACCCCTTCAGTAAGGATGGATAGTGCAGTCCGTACAGCCTGGTCTGCAGCCTCTTCCTTAATTTTATACTGGTCTTTATTTCCAGGGTCTGCATTCATCACTTCATCTGAGGTTACAATCTCTTTAGCCACATGAAAAGCTACTTCTTCCCGTGACATTTCCTCTTCAAGTTCCTTGATGTGTTTTGCTATGCCTGAAGGGCCAACCAGCCCTTCAACACGTTCTGCTAGGTTTTTTGCCAACGGAATCTCTGGTTCGGTTTCGATATCCTGACCTTTCTTCCTGGCTTCCCTGGCAACATCGTAAGCCCGTTGAGTTTCCTCTTCTAAGGTTTCAAAGTATCCCATAATAATTCCCTGGTTATTATTTTATTGTTAAACAATTAAACAAAATATTAGGTCTTTCAAAAGATTTAAAACATCCAAACTAAATATAACGCCCTTTAGAGACCGCCTCTGGTGAACACGACTTAATCCTTACTAATTATTATTGCAATGGGGTAATTTATACTTTTTCAAACACTTGATAAGGAGTTTTCCCACCGATTATTAATATTCCAATTAGTTACCATTACAAATATAAGGCGGTAGAAGTTAACATAGATATGAATAAAATTTTATGAAATTCATAGAGAGAATTCATTTAATGAATAAAAATCATTAAGTTCTGTTAAGAACTAATAAATATCATATGGTGATTTAATTGGCAAAGAAAGAAAAAAAATACCTCCCACCAAGTGGTGCTGGTCTGGTAAGATACTTTGAAGAGGAAACCAGAGGACCTAAACTTAGCCCAGAACAGGTTGTAATCATGAGTGTTATTCTGGCTGTTTTATGCATCGCACTCAGGTTTTCTTATTCTTAAACCCTCATACTTTTTCTAATCACGAATCTTTTGTTTAAGGAGTAAAAAATTTCCATATTTTATTGAAGGTTTTATGGGAATGGTTTTTATGGATCTTAATTTGAAGCTTTTATGATCTAATTATTAATGAAAATAAGGAGTTTGAACATGGCTATTCACCCTATAGAATTTCGTTACGGAACCCCTGAAATGAAAAAGGTCTGGGATGCAGAAAATAAACTTCAAAAAATGCTGGAAGTTGAGGCTGCTCTGGCAGAAGCTGAAGCAAAGCTGAAAATAATTCCCGAAGAAGCTGCAGCGGAAATAAAAAACAAAGCAAGCACTAAATATGTTACCAAAGAAAGAGTGGATGAAATCGAAAGGGAAACCAACCATGACATTGCCTCAATTGTTAAAGCATTAGCCGAAGTCTGTGAGGGGGATGCTGGAGAATACGTGCACTTCGGTGCCACCTCCAACGACATCATTGATAGTTCCCAGTCACTGCTACTTAAGGAATCTATTGAAATAATACAGGAGAAAGTGAAACGTCTGGCCGGGATAGTCCTGAAACTGGCCGATGAACATAAAAAAACTGTCTGTATTGGCAGAACTCATGGACAGCACGCCCTCCCCACCACTTATGGAATGAAATTCGCTCTTTGGGCTGATGAACTGCACCGGCAGTATGACCGTCTGGAGGAATGTGAAGCAAGGCTGTGTGTTGGTATGATGACTGGTGCTGTGGGAACCAGTGCCGCTCTGGGTGAAGAAGGATTGGAAGTGCACTTTAAGGTTTCTGAAGTCCTGGGACTTCAACCAGTTCTCATATCCAACCAGGTGGTGCAACGGGATAATCATGCCGAATATATTATGGATCTGGCCAATCTGGCCAGTACCCTGGATAAAATGGCCCTGGAAATTCGGAATCTGCAGAGAACAGAAATTCGGGAGTTGGGTGAAAGTTTTGACCCTGAAAAGCAGGTTGGATCAAGCACCATGCCCCATAAGATGAATCCCATAACTGCAGAGAGGATTTGTGGTGTTTCGAGAGTAGTGAGGGCCTATACTTCTCCGGCCCTTCAGAACAATTCACTATGGCATGAAAGGGATCTTACCAACTCTTCTTCGGAACGTATAATGTTACCGGAGTCATCAATACTCACTGACTACATCCTGAACCTTACCATACGATTAATGGAAAAACTGGTTTTCTACCCTGAAAACATAGAAAAGAATCTCAATCTTACTGGTGGACTCATCATGGCCGAACGTTTCATGGCCGAACTCACCCGAAGAGGCATGGGAAGGCAGACTGCTTATGCTATGGTGCGGAAGTGTGCTTTGGAAGCCAAAAAGCTTGATATGAGTTTGAAAGATGTTGTACTTCGACAGGAAGAGATTAACGGCTATTTAACTCCTGATGAGGTGGAAGAGATTATGGATCCCCACACTTATCTGGGATCTTCTGTTCAGATGGTTGAAAATGTTCTGTATGAATCTGAAAGATGGTTCTAAACCCTAATCATTTTTTATATATTTTTTTACTTTTTTCTATTTTCATGAATTACCAATTTATTTCTATTTAATCTATTATTAACTGATTTTACTGATTTTTACCTCATTTAAAAAAGAAAAATTAATATATGACCTTTTATAAATAATATT
>JAHKLP010000016.1 GCA_020855015.1 Methanobacterium sp. | reverse complement strand
ACAGTCTTAAAGAGTATAGGCCCATCCATCCAGGCCTGTTTTAAGAGATAAACTGGTCTCAAGTAGAACTGTCTGAAGGCTTTTTTCTGCATTTTCTTAAGCTCCTCCAGTGAACAGTCAACAGTTTCCAGTACTGGAGATAGTAAAGTGTATTTGGACCAGTCTTTAACTTTTAACAGGTTATTCTGAACTGCTTCCTGGTGGAAACGGGTTCCAGGGTAGGGTGTAGCCAGGCTGAAAACCGCATAGGATGGATTGAGTTCCCTGGCGAATTTTATGGTTCTCTGTATACTGTCCTTGGTGTCTCCGGGCATCCCCAGAACCACGGAGGCTATGGTGCGGATGTGATTCTTCCGGGCTAATCTAAAAGCCTGACGTATCTTTTCGATGGTTAACTGTTTGTTAATCCTGTCGAGCTGTTGCTGATCAGCAGATTCCACCCCTAAAAACATGGTTATACAACCAGAATCATGTAGTTTTTGGAGTAATTCATCGGAAAGAGTGTCTGCCCGGGCTGTACATCCCCAATAAACGTCAAGCCCCCTTTCTACAATCTCATCACAAACTTCTGCTACCCTGCTGGGTTTCAAGGTGAAAGTGTCATCCATAAAGGCAATGATGCCAGCATCATGGTCATTGATGAGATGTTCCATTTCATCCACCACATTCTTGGAAGATCTCATCCTGAGCCTGTTTCCATGCAGGGCTGCAGATGCACAGAATGAACACTGCATAGGACATCCCCTGCCTGATATCATGGTGGCAGTGGGTAGTTTCTGGTTCAAGATTTTATAGTGATCCATAGGGAGCAGGTGCCTTGCAGGGAATGGTAATTCATCAAGGTCCTTTATCAACGGCCTTGGAGGTGTTATCACATCCTCGTAGGCGATACCTTTCACTTTGCTAAGATCGCCACCTTCATCCAAAGTTCTCACCAATTCTGGGAAGGTGTATTCTCCCTCACCAATAACCACTAAGTCCACGTAATCATATTCTAGTATTTCCCGGTGGTTGAAACTTGGATGGTATCCTCCCATAACTACTTTAGCCTCAGGACAACTTTTTCTAGCCAGCTCGGCGGTCTTCAGTGCATTGGAGATGGTGGGAGTTAATGCAGTTACAGCCACCATCCCTGGGTTGGCCTTTCGTATTTGGGCCTCCAGTGTTTCCCAGCTCATTTCAAGTGCTGCTGCATCAATGATCTCAACATCTATATCATTTTCCTCCAATACTGCAGCTATATAAGCAATTCCCAGGGGAGGTGCCACTAACCCTATGAATTTATATTTAGAATTAAAATATGGGGGGTTGACGAGTAATACTTTCATTTAATCACCTGAATAAGTAAAGTATTTGAAAATTCACTTGGGTAGTGGTATGTCTTCATTTTCATCAACTTTTATCTCTATTAATAATGGTTTATTAAGTTTTAGTCCATCCTCCACTGTTACCAAAACATCACCCGGAGAATCCACCATTTTAGCCTTTATATGGTGCGCAGTGGCTAGTTTCACGAAATCAGGGTTTTCAAGTTTCACTTGAGATGCTCCTCCATAGTAAAGTTCCTGCCACTGCCTGATGATACCCAGGGACTGATTATTTATTAAGCATATAATAATGGGTAAATCCAACTCAGCAATGGTAGCCAGCTCCTGGCTAGTCATCTGAAAACCACCATCACCTACCACTACCACCACATTCTTCAGAGGACGTGCCAGGCTAACCCCAATGGCTGCCGGGATTCCGTATCCCATTGGTCCGAATCCTCCTGAAAAGACCAATGAGGATGGTTCCAGCACTTCCATCAAGAGAGTTATCCAAGTGGTGTGACTACCAGCATCGTTAACCAAGATTGAATCATCCATCCCATCCAAAATCTCTTTGATGGCTCTTTGTGGTTTTAGTGGAGTTTCATAAAAATCCGTCCGGATTTTATGAGTTCTATCTTGTTTTTGAAGTTCGTCCAACCATTTATCAGTATTTTTAGTTGATATTTCACTGATTTTTACCATGAATTCCTTCACATCAGCTTGGATATTGATATTTCCATTTAGAACAGTTTTATCCAGGTTCACATGGATGATTGATACATCACCAAGTCCTTTCTGTGTTCGTTCCGATAGTCGGCAGCCCACAGCCAGGATAAGGTCTGCGTTTTCCCCAGCATGGTTTGCTCTTTCGGTGCCTCTGGTTCCTAAAAGCCCCAGGGAAAGGGGATGATCCTCACTGATAACACCTCTGGCAGGGTAAGTGGTGGCTACTGGGATCTGGTGTTTTTCTGCAAAGTTACATAGATCAGCAACGGCATGTGCCCATAAAACTCCAGCCCCAACCAAAAGCAGTGGCCTTTCTGATTTTCCAATTAGTCCTTTTACCTGGTTAAAGTCAGTCCAGTCGGCCTTTATACCTATTTCCACACTTTCATCCAGCAAGGATGGATCGATTTCTTCCTGTAGAATGTCACGGGGAATATTCAGATGTATTGGACCAGTTTTTCCGGCTTTTAGAGTTAAAAGTGATTTTTTAATTATTCCTATTGCTTCTTCTGGGTTGTCTATCAAGTGGCTGTGCAGGGTTATGGGTTCAAAAACAGAGTTTATATCCACTTCTTGAAAGACGTTTTCACCCTTTAATGAGTTAGGAACATCACCAGTAATAACTAGAAGAGGTATTGAGTCCTTGTTTGCGGTGGCCACTCCCATCACCATGTTTAAAGCTCCCGGCCCCCCGGATGCTATGCAAACACCTGGTTGGAGTGATGCTCGCGCGTATCCATCAGCGGCGTGAGCTGCACCTTGTTCATGACGCATCAGCACATGTTTTATGGATGATTTGCGCAGTGCCTGATAAACTGGAAGAATCTGTTCGCCAGGATGGCCAAATATATATTCAATGCCCTCTTTTTCTAATATTTTAACCAGTGCATCTGCCAATCTAATCTTGGCCACGGATTGCATGATGAAAAGTATGTTGTTAACTATTATTAAATGATGGTCCATTATTGTTAATATGGCAGTTGTCTTATCAGACATAAGAATGTAAAAAAATTAGCATAAAAATTTATTGAACTGGGAAAACATAATAAGTGCGAAGATTATGAATAACAGTCTAGTGTCAATAAAGGGTTTGTAGGGGGTTTTAGAATTTCCAGTGAATTGGATGCTCTTTTAAAGGAAAACAGATTATTCCCACCATCTGAGGATTTAAAAGAAAACAGCAACATCCAAAAGTGGATGAAAAGATATGGGATAAATACCTATGATGATCTTATCCAGAGGGCTCAGGATGATCCTGAATGGTTCTGGGATGAACTTGCCCGGGAACTGGAATGGTACCAACCCTATAAAGACGTCTTAAAATGGGATCCACCCCATGCAGAGTGGTTTTCATCAGGTAAATTTAACATTGTACACAATGCCCTGGACCGGCATGTTAAAACCTGGCGTAAAAATAAGGTAGCCTATATATGGGAAGGGGAATCAGGCCAGGTGAAGAAGCTCACCTATCATGATCTTCACCGGAAGGTTAACCAGATGGCCCATTCCCTGCAGGGTCTTGGTGTTAAGAAAGGGGATCGTGTATCTATTTACTTGCCAATGATCCTGGAATTACCCATTGCCATGCTGGCCTGCGCCAAGATCGGAGCAGTGCACAGTGTGGTGTTTTCTGGTTTCTGGGCAAAAGCCTTCCAGGAAAGAGCTAACGACGCCAAAGTGAAGGTAGCCATAACTGTGGATGGATTCTATCGTCGTGGGAAAGTCATACCCCTCAAAGAAAATGTAGATGAAGTTTTAGATGAAATACCTTCCCTGGAAAAGCTCATAGTGGTGAAACACGCTGGATCTCCAGTTCAAATGAAACCAGGACGGGATCTATGGTGGGATGATATCATACAGGATCAAGAAAGGGAGGCCTCCACTGAACCTATGGATTCAGAAGACCCTCTTTTCATCCTCTACACTTCAGGTACAACTGGGAAACCTAAGGGTGTGGTTCATGTCCATGGTGGTTACGCAGTTGGCATCTATGCCACCTTAAAATTAGTTTTTGACTTGAAAGATGAAGATATATGGTGGTGTGCCGCTGATATTGGCTGGATAACTGGGCACAGTTACATTGTATATGCACCTCTCCTAATGGGGGCCACTTCGGTGATGTATGAGGGTGCCCCTGATTATCCTGATCCTGACCGCTTGTGGAAGATCATCGAAGATTATGGGGTAAATGTGTTCTACACCGCTCCCACCACTATCCGCTTGTTCATGAAATATGGGGAAAAATGGCCCCAAAAACATGATTTAACCTCTTTAAGGCTTCTTGGTAGTGTAGGAGAACCTATTAACCCGGAAGCATGGATGTGGTATCATAAACATGTTGGTAACCGGCAGTGCCCTATTATGGACACTTGGTGGCAGACAGAAACTGGGATGCATCTTATAACACCCCTCCCCATCTCCTCGCTCAAGCCAGGATCAGCAATTAAACCCTTCCCAACTGTGAAGGCAGATGTGGTGGATGATAATGGTAAACCCATAAGTGAAGGTGGAGGTCACCTGATTATCAAGACCCCCTGGCCTGCCATGTTCCGCACTCTGTATCAGGATCCAGAACGATACATTGAAGCTTACTGGAGCACTTTCCCGGGAGTGTATCTCAGTGGTGATGTTGCCCGCATCGACCAGGACGGTTATTTCTGGATACAGGGAAGAGAAGATGATGTCCTGAATGTTGCGGGTCACCGTATAAGTACTGCAGAGGTCGAATCTGCCCTGGTGAGTCATGTTACAGTGGCAGAGGCAGCGGTGGTTGGTAAACCTGATCCGGTTAAGGGAGAAGAGATCTGCAGTTTTGTTACTTTGAAGGAAGGGCATAATCCAACTCCCAGATTAAAACATCTTTTAAGGGAACATGTTCGAAAGGAAATTGGACCTGTGGCCAGCCCAGCCTACATTGGCTTTGTGGATGATCTGCCAAAAACTCGTTCAGGCAAGATTATGCGCAGAGTTATTAAAGCCAAGGTTAAAGGGGATGATGTGGGCGATATCAGTACCCTGGCCAATCCAGAAGCGGTGGATGGACTGGATCATGCATTATAATATTTGATAAAAAAAATAGTGTAAATAATCAGTTAATCTTCATTTTCCTGATAACTACCATTGTACTCTCCTGAACCTTCCACTGGGAAAACAACTCCCTGTGCAATTCTTTCCCCCTGTTTCAGAGTGAATGGAAATTCTCCCTGGTTAACCAGCAGGAATTGTAGGGTTCCATAAAATCCAGGGTCACCCACTGCAGTGTGGATGCTTACAAAAGAGCGCAGGAGTGTTGAACGGGGAAGATAAAGCATGGAATATCCTTTAGGGATTTTTATCTTCCGGTCGATTGTTACACTATAGGCAGTCCTTGGTTCCAGAGTGTAAAGTGGAGGTTCTAATTTTTTAAGTTCTGGAAGATTTTTCTCATTATCAATGAGTGATCCTGGTCCTTTCTGCATGTAGACTTCATCAACCCGCAAGTCTATACCTGATGGTTCTGCCAGTTCCTTGAATTCGGGGAACAGTTTTATGAGTTCTTTTTCACCTAACATGGATAGATTCTCCTGTGACAAGTAAGATAATTTAGATATGAATTTATTAGATAGATTTAGATTCCACACTTAAAAATTATGACATTTTTGATAAAAAACTAAGGCTAATTGAAATTCTTTTTCTTCTATTTAGTTTTAACTGTAGAAACATCTCAATGAATGCTATTCATACCGTGTTTTTAAAATAGAGATGTCATAACCCCAACCACATTATCCTGAATTACAGTTAAAACATAATATCATTATTATTTCAATAAAAACCCTAAAACTTTGGCTATTTATTACTGCAAATGACCTCAAAAACAGCAGATATCTTTTAAGTAGTTTTAAGGGGCATATATATTACCACTAAATCTAATTATTATCAAGTCAATAAAAGGATGATATGTTATTTTCCATCCAGCTAAATCATGTGAATAATGGAATTCACGTTGATTTTTAAATATATACTTTGACCATTAAATCAGGGGTCAAGAGAATTTGTTACCAGCAGAATCAACACTACTTGAATATTTAAATCAATACTACAATACTTAATAAATTGGAGATAAAATGAAAAAGGTTAAAGATCACTTTGAAGAGGAAGCAGAGGTATTTGACGAACTTATCATGACATTAATTCCTTCCTATGAATATATGGTTGACTCCATGGTGTTAGCATTACCTTTTCACCAAAAAGAGAGAATTAATATTTTAGATCTTGGCTGTGGCACTGGAAACATATCCCTAAAATTAAAAGAAAGGTTTCCCAATGCCAGGATAACCTGTGTGGACATGGCCGAGAACATGATTAAAATGGCAAAGTACAAACTTGCATCTTACAATGATGTTGAATTCATAATTGCTGATGTCCGTGATTTGGACTTTGAGGATGATTTTGATGCAGTGGTATCCTCATTAGCCCTACATCACCTTCAGCACCCGGAGAAAAAACCTTTTTACCATAGGATAAAGAGGTTCCTTAAGAGGGGAGGAGTCTTCTATAATGCCGATAACATTCTAGGATCATCACCTCACCTTAACCAGTTATATATGGATAAGTGGATAGAGTTTATGCTGAAATCTCACACACAGGAAGAAATTGACAGTGTATGGCTTCCTAAGCACCGGGAAGAAGATTTTCCTTCACCCCTTATGGATCATGTCCATTGGCTGGAGGAAGTGGGATTTGAGAAAGTGGATGTGGTGTGGAAATCTTATATGTTCGGGGTTTATGGTGGTAAAAAATAGAATATAGAATAATAGATTTATTTTTAATTTATTTCTTTTATTAGTCCCCAAGGACCTGTTCCACCATCCAGCCGGGGTGAAACTCCATTATATCTCCATATCCCTGACCTACACCTAAGTATAGTATGGGTTTGTTTATCACATGGCCAATGGAGAGTGCTGCCCCCCCTTTGGCATCAGCATCAGCCTTGGTAAGTATGATTCCATCAATGCCTACTGCATCATCGAATTTGCGGGCTTGCTCCACGGCATCGTTACCGGTAAGTGCATCTCCAACGAATATGGCAATATCTGGGTTGACGACCCTCTGAATCTTTTTCATCTCATCCATAAGATTCACATTGGTCTGCATTCGTCCGGCAGTGTCAATTAAGACCAATTCTTTTTTCTGGGCACGCGCATGTTCCACAGCATCATAGGCCACTGCCGCAGGATCGGCTCCCTTCTGGTGGCGTATGATCTTGACCCCTATATTATCTGCATGGTGAGATATCTGCTCAATGGCCCCTGCCCGGAAAGTATCCGATGCAGCTATGACTGGAGTGTAACCTTCTTTTACGAAATGATCAGCAATTTTAGAAATAGTGGTGGTTTTTCCAGTTCCATTAACACCCACAAACATTATTTTAAAGGGTTCGCCAGATTTTTTGGCTTTATCAACTGATTTTTTCAGATCAGGACCTTCAACAACCAGTATGTCCGATATGGCATTTTTAAGGGCTTCCTTGGTGAATTCTGCCACATCACTTCTTCTTTTTATTTTTCGACCCACTAAATCATTTTTAACAGAGCTAACAATCTGCTCAGCCACTTCCAGAGCAACATCCCCTTCCAAAAGGGCTAATTCCAGTTCAAAAAGAACATCATCAATGTCCTTTTCAGAGATGGTTTTGTGAGTGGCAAAAGTGAACATGCCCGATGGTTCTTCTTCCCCATCTTCTCCTGATTCAACAGCATCAACTTTACCCGTACCTTTTTTAGAATCATTTGAATCCTTTTTCTGCTGTTTTGAAGCTTTTTCATCTTTTTTAGAGGAGTCTTCATCTTTGGATTCTGTTTTTCTGCGTAAGAATGATAAGCGTGATGTTTTTTCTGATTCATTCTCTTTCAGATGAAATTCATCTTCTGATGATGTATCTTCTTTTCCATTCCAGGATTTGTTTTCTTTTCTCTTATTAGAAGACTTATCTTCCTTTCCTTTCCCGGGGGTTGTATCTTCAGCAGCTTTAGTTCCCTTTGATGCTGTATTCTCGTTTTTTTCATCCGCAAGAGCTTTTTCCTCTTCTTCTGATGAAATTTGGTCACTGATTTTTCCGATTGTGCCAGCGAACTTCTTTTTTAAAGATTCAAACAAAAAACATCATCTCCATTAAAGGAATTTCTAGTGATTCAAATAGTTTTATTAAAATAGTTGTTATAAAAGTTTAGGTTAATTATGTATTTAAAAAGATGGATGATGATAAAGGGTAGATTGACAGTATCTAAAAATATGGATGTAAATGAGGGGTTAATTAAAGATTTGTAGAAAATAGAAGTGAAATTAGGGTAGGTTTTCACCAGGTGTACCCTCAATCTTCTGGATAAGTTTTTCTGCTTCTGGACTTTTCTGGGTGATGATGTCACTGATCTTCTGGAGATCTCCCATCATTTTCTGCATTATTTCATCCAGTTCTTTTTTCTGCTCTTCAATGCTTATTTTAGCGTCGTCAATAGTTTTTTTAACTGCGGCGCCTGAGCCTAGACCAACAATCACTTCTTCGGTGTTCTTGATTTCAGTAATCAGGAAAGAACCCGCTCCGATTGGTACCAGGGTTTCTGGTGATTTTTTGCCTTTGATAGCATCCAGAGTTTCCTGAGCAACTGTTAAGTCTGCAACGGTTGTTTTAAGGGTTTCCAATTGCTGGTTTAACATGTCTGCCTGGGCTTTGTAGGCGTTGAGTTCGTTTATGATCTCTTCCAGCCTTTGTCGGTCTTCCATGTTTTTCACTCCGAAATCAGGTTTTTTATCAATGGATCCACAACATCTTCAGCAGATATTTCATCTATTTTTTCGATGTGTATCTGGTTGCGTACAATGTGATGTTTGCTACCGAATTCTGAGTAGATCTTTTCCTTAATATCATCTTCACCTATGGCTTTCAGTTCCCTGGTGAAGGGTTTGAAAGTGTCTCCCATGATGAATTTACCTTGAACTCTAAATATCTTCGTCTTCATAATAATCCCTCTAGAAAACCTAATGATTCTTCTATTCTTGCCATTTCCGGACCAGTAGTTTTTTCTCCTACTAACACGCCATTTGAATTGGCGACTGTGCCTGCTCCCACCAGTTTAGTTCCCTGGTTGACGGTTCCCACGTCTGCGGGTACCTTCATTGTTTTTTCCAGGAATTTTATCTCTTCTGGTGTTGCGGATGGATGTACCAGAACTCCTTTGTTAGTGGCAACAGCCACTGATCCGTTGATCTTGAATTTTGCTATACTGCCTCTGACCACGTCCACGTCCAGAGTCTCAGAAACCACTTCTATGGATTCATCAGACAGCAGGGGGTTTACCAGTGCTCCATGGTCGTTGGCCAGGATGATGTTACCTACTGCTGTGAGTCGGTCTGGTATCCTTTCTACCTCCAATCCCGATTTTTTGATGGTTTCTATTTCCTTGTCGAAGGCATATTTGGATAACAGAAATCCCCTGGAGTTTCCTACTGCCAGGGCTCCAGCTAGGCTGCTTCCGCTGATGGGGGTTTTTATTACTGGAACTTGTAGGCATTCCTCTAATACTCCCACCATTTTCTCTCCCAGGTTAGGTGGTGCTAGGGCCAATTTATCTGTGACTGCTATGCTAACACCTAAGTTGGGGTTGCCTGCCAGATTTACTCTCCTAATCATAGGAGTCACCTACTCATGCTAGGGTGACCAGTACGGAACCATCTTCTTCTCTGGTTGCCTTAACTTTGATCTTGGGGGGTATTTTCTGTATTCCCCTTTCCCATATTTTTTCATTCACCGATGCATCTAGTTTGACATCGTCGGATTTCATGTGTTTCTGAATGAATTCTCTCACAAATCGGGTTGCCCTAGGTGACCTTTTGGTGCGTGGAACCTTTTTAGCATCCCTGAGAGGTATAACGTAAACTCTTTCCATCTTTATTCACTCCTCAGATTAGAATTATGCTTTTATACTGTTTCTTCTCCAGTGTCTCATTTTCGGATGGGTTCTGACCTTTCGGTTGGTCTTCATCATAACCCATAGAGGCACCCGCCTGTTTTGCTTGCCTGCCTTTGCAAGTCTTAATTTTTTGGCTAATGGTCTATTTCTGCTCATCTTTTCTCCATCCTATTACTCTTGATTGTATATGTGGGGGGAACAATTTACTTGCTGCTTTTTTACCTTCCATCTTGGTTATGAGACATCTTATTTCAATCTCATAGTCTGAATTGTTTTTGATGCTGGTGGGTTCTTTCACCAGTTTGAAAAACTGTTCAGACAACTGGTTTATGGTTTTATGACCCAATCCAGCAAGGTTCATGTATTGTACACTTTGAGAATCCTCAAAGCTTTGAATTTCATTTAAATCTAATTTTGGAACCCTATCATCCCTTCTGGTGCCATCAGCAACCACAGGATATTCTTCTGCAACTCTTTTAAGGACTTCCCGATGCACATGATTAATTCCATGGTTAGGGAACCTGTCCATTAGGATTAAATCCACAGATTCATCTATAATGCCTTGATCTGCTTTCAAAACCCGGTGTTTAAATCCTAAACTAGATGCAGATTTAAGAGCGGACTTCCAGGAAGGAAAAACACCAAAATTGGCGGTTACTAATTCCACTTGATATCCCAATTTTTGGAGTATAACAGCTACCAGTGAACTGTCTTTACCTCCACTGTATAACACCGCGGCTTTCATTTCCAGGTGATGTTAATGTCTCTTTTCTGACCAGCTAACTTTCGGAGTAATTCTTTAAGCTGCTCGTCGGTGATTTTTGACTTTACTCTGCCCATTTGGGCCAGTTGGATGAGTTGAAGTTCTATCTGGTCAACAAACTCGGGTTTTGTGAGGCGAAGGTTGGCCAGGCGACTACGAGCTTCAGGAGTGAGTATTTGTAACAAGGCTTGCCTTTTCTGGGCATCTAATTCCCTGCGCATCTGTTCCTGGGCTTGTGCATCTTGAGGTTGCTGCTGAGCCTGTTGAGCTGCCTGTTGCTGTAGCTCTTGCATTCTCCTACGCCTTATTTCCTCAATATCGCTCATCTAATACCTCTCCCCAATAAATTGGCCTTTAGTAATTTGCTAGTTCAGGAATGTCTTTTTTAAGTTTGAATGATGCGTTGTCTAGGAAAGACCTTCCGGCAGGAGTTACTGCTCTTCCTTCTTCTTGTTTTTCCACCAGACCGGCCGATTCTAACTGGTGAAGGGCTGTTCGAGTTATGGAGCCACTACCCCGTTTGAATTTCTCTGGATTGGTACCTCGATCCTTTTTTCCACCGTAGTAGGTTCTAAGACTGTTTATACCCACCGGACCATCTATGTAAACTCTGCGGAGTAATGATGCGCAGCGCACATACCACCATTCTGGGTTTTCTGGTCTTCTCTCTTTATGAACCCCAGTTTTTACGAATGGAGCCCATTCAGGGGGGTTTATCTTTTTATTCTCACTTAACTCCTTGGCGACTTCGCTAATTAGCGAGTCGGCAGGCACATCATAAATTGTAGTCATATTATTTCTCCTAATTACTTCTTTTTTTGAAGATTACCGCAACGTTACCTCTAAAATCAATGAGTTTAGCATTTGATTTTTCGATGATGTGGGTAATATAGTTTTCTTTCTCATGGGATATACCCTTGGAAAATCTGAGCTTTACAACTTCTCTTTCCTTAAGTTGACGTTTTATTTCATCCATAACACCAGGGTTGACTCCTGATTTGCCTATGTTCATGGTGATTGTGGAAAGTGATCTATGCATCAATTCCTTCTTGGAATGTGCGGGATTCAATTTTATTCCTCCTTTTTGCCTTATTTTCTTTTATGTAAGGCTTTCTCATTATTTCTCCACATTCCAAGCATTTTATGTTTACCATTGAGTCTTGTAATCGTATTTGACAGTTGGAGCCTGGTTTCAGAAACCGGTGACAGTTTTTGCAGAACCTTCCCCTCCATGAGGATGGTATTTTCAGGTTATATTTAGTGGCTATTTTCCAGGCCATTTCCACGTAGCGATGTGAACGTTCTGGGTGTAGAGCGAATTCTTCCTCTGCATGGTTTAAAAGTATTTCCATGCGTTCCAGGGCTATATTAATCATCCATCGCGGTCTTCTTCCCCTTCTCAAATTATTAACCCCTTGTGGAACATTAGAAATGCCAGAATACGGAGATCTTAAGTTTCATCAGGAGTGTTAAGCTTAGGGGTTAATTCCCAAAAACCTGAGGGTGTACTTAAGAATAATGTTTTAGTTTAACACTTTACCCCTTAAAAACCTTTCCCTGTCACCAATCCAGGGGATATTCAGGGCACAAAAATGATTCATCTTTTCAAAAATTCTGAAAAATCAATATTGCCTGGCGGTAATGACTCTTCTTTCGATATAATCATTTTTATTATGTCAACAGCTTCCTCCGGAGTTATACTGCTGGTATTCACCTCATGTACCTTAGAACCATGTGTCTGGTAGGCCTCCCATGTGCATATATCCAGGGCTTCAGCCTGGAGATTTTCACGAATTTTAGGGTCTTCCCAATCCCTTTTTTGGAGCCTGTCTCTGAGGATGTTAGGTTCTGTTCTTAGAACAATCACGAAATCTGCCAGGGGAAAATAATGGGATAGATGTCCTTCGATTATTATTGATGGACCTTCCTCTGGAATCTCTTCATTTTCATCGTAGCTGATCTTCTCAGTGGTAATGATCTTACGAAGCTCTTGGATTAAGGCATCTATATCCACCACTTTATAACCTTTTTCGATATCTACTCCAGTGTAGAGGTGTTTTTCATCTACAAGCTTGTTTAAATCAATTACTCGGCATCCTATCGTTTTTCCCAGTAACGGTGTAATTGTGGTTTTGCCAGTTCCTGGGGTTCCGGTTATGAGTATGATCATTTGTTAGTCCTTTGAATATTTTCTAATTTTTGTCCGTATGAATAGTTTTAAATGTTATTTTAGTTTTTCAATTAAGATTTCGGCTACTTTCTCTCCTGATAGGAGCATTCCCCCAAATATGGGACCCATACGGGGTGAACCGTGCACTGCGTTGGCAGCCATACCAGTGACGTATAATCCAGGGTACACTTCGCTGATATTATCCATGATTTTTTCTTCAGCCACATCGGCCCACATGGATTTTTCTCCCATTATTTTACCGGTTTCAGTTTCAAGTGCAGCTCCCATTTTGTTCTCCAGTACTTTCACTATCTCGCAGGGGTGTCCTGTGGCGTCTATTACTGCCCGAGCAGCTAAGGTGATGGGATCCACGTGCAAACCGGCCATTTCAACGGGACTCCAGTTGATTACCAATCCTTCAACACCTTTTTCCCTGATCATCACATCTTCGATTTCTATTAAGTTGAAAATTTTGAGTCCTGCTTGGCAAGCTTTGGAACAGATGGTGGAAGCGGATTCTATAGAATCTGCCAGGTAGTATCCTTCCTGATATTCCTGGCAACGGATGCCCATTTCATCCAGGATTCGTTTTCCTTCTTCCTGGACTACGATTTTATTGAACATCATTCCACCACCCCACATTCCACCACCCATGCTGAGTTTTTTCTCAAATAAGGCAACTTTAAGCCCGGCTTTGGCTAGATAGTAACCTGCGGTGAGGCCGGATGGCCCTCCACCACCTATTGCCACGTCCATCTGCAGGTAATCCAGTAATTCTTCCATGTATCCTTCAACAATTCCCCTTGAGACTATAATATCATCCAGTTTCATTTTTTCCACCTCATAAGATTGTAATTTATTTATTCAATTGTAAAATCCCTGATTTGTTTTTTTGATGAATTATTTCTTGATGATTATTCGTAAAACATCCTTATCCTGCAATACGTGTTCCAGTCCTACTTTCTGACCAGGGAATTTCACCGAATTTCCCCATACTTTTGCATGGCGGAAGTTTTTAAGGAAATCTCTGTGAAGTCTTCCCGCTACATCTTCCACAGTGGCCCCCTTCCTTATAATAAGGGGTTCTTCTAAATCTGCTTTCTGACCCTGGGGTTTCATGTAAATTCTTATTAGTTTCAGGCGATGGTATATTTCATCTTTAAGTTCCTCCACCATCATGCCTTTATCGGCAGCGATGTAGAGTGCGTCATCCATTTTTTCCTTAAGTTTTTTCAAGTAAGTTGCATCCACCAAGTCTATCTTGTTTACTACCATTAAGAGGGGTATGTAAACGATGCTGTTGTCAAGGGCGTCTATGAATCTGTCAATGGTGATATCTTCCCGGATGAGAACATCGGCACTGTGAAATCCGTATTCGTTGAGTATGGACCGGATTGTTTTCTCGTCCATGTGGGTAAGGGGAACTGTGGATGCTAATTTAACTCCTCCCAGTTTTCTACGTTTTACAGTCACATCGGGAGCTTTTCTATTGGGTCTTATTCCTATATTGATGAGTTCATCCATGATTAGTTCCTGATGATGGGGGTTGAATACATCCAAAACCATTACGATCAGATCAGCATTTCGGGCCACTGAAAGGATCTCTCTCCCCCTACCTTTTCCCTTGGAAGCACCAGCAATTATTCCCGGAATGTCAAAAATCTGAATCTGAGCTCCGCGATATTCCATAACTCCGGGGATGACATCAAGAGTAGTGAATTCATAGGCTCCAATCTTGGACTGAGCATTGGTGATTTGGTTGAGTATGGTGGATTTACCAACTGAAGGAAACCCTACCAGAACCACTGTGGAATCTCCTGTCTTTTTGAGTGTGAAACCTCTGCCTTTAGTGGATGATGAGCTTCTTTTTATTGATTCTTCCCTTAATTTTGATATTTTCGCCTTTAGTTTCCCAATATGGTGGGATGTGGCCTTGTTATAAGGAGTTTTTGTGATCTCCTCTTCGATCTTGCGGATCCTTTCTTCGATGTCCATAAAACTCACTTTAGAATAAGAGTGTAAATCATCAATAATTGATTGGTATGATATTGTATCGTTTAGGAAGCTTGTTCTTTTAAAACATGAACTAATTTCTAACTATTTTAATATTGGTTTTCCACTTAAAAAAGTTTTAATTAAAAATAAAAAAAGGGAAGGAATGGATTTATTTAACTTAAATTGTTGTTAACTCACATTCCACACCATTACTTCTGATATTCCCTGTGCTGGTTCTTTGTGTGCTAGTTTAAAGTGTTCTAATCCGGATCCTTGCATGAAGAAGAGTCTGGTGAACATGGATTCTTCAAGTTCCCGGTTCATGGCCACTGTGATCAGGTTATTATCCTGGTAAAGTACAAGGATAGAGAATTTACTCTGGTTGTTTACAACTGTGTCTACAGCTGCAGTACCATTGGTGAATAATATCAGACGATGGGGTGGTTCAATCTGGTTTTCACTGACTTGTAAACCTCCTGTAATATTATTACCACTGATCTGGACGGTGACATTATTTTGGCCTTTGATTATGACTGAGTTGTTTTCAGAGGTGGCACTGGCCTGGGCTATGGAATAGATGTAGTTGGTGGAATTTTTGGATTCAAAATTCCAGCTTCCGAAGTAAGACCACCAGCCGGCCTTACCCACCATATCCATACTGGTGACAAATAGGGAAGGGGTTGAATTAGTTGGATGGGTGAATTTCAGGACTTTATCAGCCTGTTCTGTGGTTAGGTCATACTGAGAGGTCATTATGTTCCTGGCTGCAGCTTTATCTTTTACCAGAATTTTGTCCATGATTTCAACAGTTTTTCCAGTATTTCCTGTGTAGTTTTCCAGGGTTGAATATCCCTCGTCTCCACTGGTAGCCAGCATTTTCAATATGCCCGCGGAGAGATCCTCATTACTGGTAAACAGTGCCTTGCCAACCCAGTATGCTCGTGCATTGTTCTGTGAACCTCCATCGAATGTTACTGCACGGTCTGCTTTGGTTGCAAATAGATGTCCAAAGTCCCACCAGGAGGTCATAACCGCATTTTCAGGAGTGTTATTATTAACCCATGAAAGTGAATCAACCATGGCATCATCAGTACCCGGCACAACTGAAGTGGCTATATTATTGGCAGAAAGTACCGGCGCATAACAAACCAGTGCAATAATCACAGCCATGGTTATCACATGATAGTTGATGTTATCTATGTGTTTTCTCAAGTAATCTGCCAGGAATCCAACAAAAATCCCTGCAGATAGAGATATTGGGAGCGAAAAGGCTTCAACAAATCTTACCCCCTTCGTAAAAGCATAAGCTGTGAATGCAATCCATACAGTAAATAGTATGGCATAATAAAGATATTTTAACCTCATTTCAGGCGTTATACCTTCAGAATCTTTGATTTCTTCACTAATCTCTTCTGTGGATTCTTTTCTTCTACGAGATTTTCTTCCTCTTCTTGTTTTTCTATCCTTTTTCGGAGATTTGCGTTTAACTTTGCCTTTGGCTTTTTTGATCCTTAGATTCCAATAGAACATAACCAATCCCAGTATCCCGAATATGAATGGCATTGGGCCACCGACATCGGCAATTACGTCCGTGATATTTGGGATCTGGAGTTCACCTACTGAAATGAAAACATTGGGATAAGATGTGCCTTGTGTTGCTGCTTGCAGTTTGGTTGCGGCAATTGGCTGTAACAATGATGAGAATACTGAACTGCCCCAATAAATGAACATTAACACTAAACTCAGCACTACAAATATGAGTAAGGGGAGTATTATTGGCTGTTCAAGAAGCCATTGTTTCTTGTCAGAGTATTTTGCCCATGATTTAAAGCTATCAGTTTTAAAGAGGTATTTTGAAACTAACATGTAAACTAGGGACACTATTACCGCCAGATAAAATATGTACCACCATCCTTCCCAGGCCAGAGAGAATACGAACATGGAAAGAGCGGCATAAACAGCAAATAACATTTTTCTGCGGTTTTCGGTGGTGGTGATGCTCTCGCTGAAGAACCATACCACCAGGAGCGGTAGGATCATGTTGAACATGTCAGTGTCAAAGAAACCAGCGAATGTATGGGAGAAATAGAAAGTGGCAAGACCTACCAGTATTCCAGCAGTGATTCCCCCATATTCGTTGCTGATCTTTCTAACGAATAAATAAGCTGGAATGACGCAGAGTGAAGCTATGATTGCTGGTGTCCAAAAGCTGACCACTAAAAGGGGATATTCACCAAATAAATTGGCCAGTTTGTAGAAAAAGGTGGTTATCCAAACAATTAGTGGAGGATATTCTGCACTTCTACCTGGAGGATAAAAGGAGTGTAAATCCCAATCAGTGCCATTTTTTATGGTATCCCCAAAATAGCCATGATCAATGAAGTTCTCGGTTAAACGATAGTTGTAATAAGAATCCATCTCACTGAAGTAGGGTAAACCACTATCTTCCTGGAAATACGCCTTTGACTGTTCCGGAACTCCAGATATACTTGCTGCCTCTGCTCGAAGGAAAAATACCAGAGAAAATAGGAGGATGACTATGATAATTGGTTTCAATTTGACTAAAATGTTCTTTGCTTCCATATTACTTATTCCCCGTCAACCTTTTTGTTTAAAGAAGGATTGATTTACAAACGCCTGCTGTCATTTTATTTATCTTATATTGAACTTTTTAAACTATTTAAAGTATAAGTTTTTTGCAGTTTTTTAATAACTTTATAAGTTACAGTTTATCCGATTATTACAGTTTTCCTAGTTTTTTCTATATCATAATCAAAAGATTTAAATAATAATAATAAGTTATATTTATCTAACATAATGTTGTATAAATCTAATATTATATTTTAAATAAATAACATAATGTTATAAATAAACAACAGTACCATCAGCAAAAAAATGAACAATCAAAAAAAAAGGTGAAAAAATGAATCTTGAAATTAATTATTACTGGGGAATGTTGGGCATACTGGGATTTTTAGGTTATATTTTAGAAAATCCAGTCTACTATGTGTTTTTCATCTTTTTCTTATTATTCCTGATTCCAGTTTATAGTAAAAAAAAGGAAAACAATTTAAAAGAAGAAAATAACAAATCCAAGGAAAAATCCAGGCCTTCCAGTACTATGGGTAAAACCTATAATCTGCAAAATGTCAGCATATGGCTTGGATCGGCTGCTTTAATGTTTTCTGGATTAACCTTAATGATCACCAAGACCATGAATGATATATTGTCAGTGATCCTCCTATTGGGTATCATGGCCATGATAACTAATTTTTTCACCTACGTAGGGATGGACAAAAAAGCCCAAGACGAACGTTTAAGGAAGATAGGAACATACGCTACAACATATTCATGGTACATAACTTTAGTATTCGTCTCTTTCCTATTGATAAACATGTACTGGGCCCAGAATATACATAACCCCCTTGAATTAATGGGAGTAATTATCTTCATCATGACCTCCACCATGCTGATAGCTAATACAATATTAAGCCGCAAGGGCGATATAGATTAATTGTATGTGTATTCCAATTAAAAGTGCAGGCGATGCAAAATGAAAACCAGGATTAAAGAATACCGAGCTCGCTACGACCTAACGCAAGCCCAATTAGCAGATAAAGTAGGTGTTAGGAGGGAGACTATTGTCTTCCTGGAGAAAGGGAAATACAATCCCTCATTAAAACTGGCACATGATATAGCAGTGGTTTTTGAGGTTAAAATCGATGATATTTTTATATTTGAGGATGAAAAGGATAAAGATAAGTAAAAAAAATAATGACTAATGAAAGGGTGATGAAAATCGATTTCAGGTTTTCTCTGATTTTTGATCCTGTTTTTCATCCAGTGAACGAGTGTATCTACATCGTGGGAAACCACTGCATCCCACAAATTCGCCGTAACGTCCCCTTCTTTTAATTAGGTCTTTACCACAATCAGGGCACACACCCACCACCTCATTCTCTTGAGGTTCGTCACCATCACGACCACATTTGGGATCCATACAGGCTCTTTGTCTGGGTTTTCCAAAGGAGATCATTGGCAAGCCACACTTCTCACATTTTGTTTTAAGAACTGTGGCTCCACGCGGCATGGAATAGGTTGATTTGCATTCCGGATATGCAGAACATCCGACAAAACTACCGCCCTTGGCTGAATTAATCATTATCAGGTTACCTCCACATTTGCATTCCCCTACAATCATACTCTCCCTGTAGGCTGCGTAGAGCTCTTCACCTATTTTAACTTTATTTACATCAATATCATCCAGTATTGAACTCACTTCAGATTTTGCCTGGGCGATTATCTCATCTTTTTTAACTTCTGCCTTCATTATACCATCAAGTCTGGTTTCAAACTCCCTGGTTAATTCCTCACTGGTTATCTTCTCTGAATACTTTTTTAAAGTATCAATAAGACGTTCTCCCAGCTGTTTGACTGCGATTTTCTTACCCTCAACGTACTTTCGGTCATACAGTATAGATATGATATTTGCCCGGGTAGATTTGGTTCCAAGCCCTCTTTTTTCTAGTTCACGGATGAGTGAGGCTTGGTTGTATCTGGCTGGAGGTTTAGTTTCTTTTTCTTCAGAGTAAGTCCGGGCATTAAGACAGTCCCCCTCTTTAACAGCAGGGAATTCATCATTTTCGAGTTTGCGGAAGGGATAATGTTCTCTCCAACCCATTTTTGCCATCCGCTTCCTGCTGAAGCTGAATTCCTGACCACCTATATCCAGATCGGTTTTCATGGTTTCCATAACACCATTTTCACCGAAAACACTGATAAACCGGTACACAATGAGTTCGTAAAGTTTTTGATAATCTCTCCCCAAACCTTTGGGAACCAGCCCTGTGGGGTGGATGGCAGGGTGAGCTTCATCTGTTTTTTTACCTTCACGAGGTTTGAAAGGTGCTTTAAGTTTTTCAATCTGTTTCCTGAATGCGGCATTCTTTTTGAGTTTGCCCAATATCTTTTTATAACCAATACTGGGTGGTAATTTCTGGGAAGAAGTGCGGGGGTAAGAAGTGTAACCTTCAGCATATAAATTCTGAGCTATGGACTGTGTTTTCTTGGGACTGAATCCAAATACACTATAAGCCTCTGATTGCAAAGCACCCAGATCGAAGGGAACTGGAGGTAACTGCGGGGTTTCTTTGATATTTATCTGACTTACCAGAGCATCCTTACCCTCACAATCAGATAAAATTTCTTCTTCAACCTTTTTATCAAATATCTTGCCTTTTTTATGGTCTGCTATTATGCCGCCTTCAATATCAGCCTTTACGAGCCAGTACGGCTCCGGAATAAACCCCTGGATTTCTTTTTCCCTTTCAACCAGTATGGCCAGGGTTGGTGTTTGTACCCTACCTGCTGATAACTGAATATAGCGACTGGTGGCTTTCATCACAGAATCAGTCAGGTGTTTGGATATGTTAACCCCAAAAATGAAATCTAAAACATGTCTGGCCTCCCCACTATCCACCTGATTGAAGTCCAGATCGATTGGTTCATTATAGGCTTTTAACAAGTCATCTTTGGTGAGTGTGGAAAACTTCATACGAACGGCTTTATCAATACTTTCTGAGCCACATGCATACTTCAAGGCATTAAAACCTATGAGGGTACCTTCAATATCGTAATCGCAGGCATGAATATACCTGTCAGCATTCTTAGAAAATTTCTTAATGGCATCTATATAATTCTTCACGTATTTTTTACTCTTATCCTTTTCATAGAGCGGGACCCACCCCACCTCAAACATACGTCCTTTTTCCTTTTTTAAAGGTGACAAAGAGTATAGGTGACCTACAGCGGACAATACTGTGGTTTTTTTATCGCCTTCCTGAATTTCGTAGTAAGGCACTTTCTTATAACTCTTTTTTACAGCCTTACCAGGTATTGCAGCGGCTATTTTCTCTGAAGCCTTTGGTTTTTCACATACTATAACTTCATGCATAAAAATCACTTGAATTATTAACCTTAATAATAATTATCATACATTTAATAATATCTATCAGTTTTTTATCAACATCAATTACTATATCGAATATAATTGGTGATATAGGTTATAATATATATAGTAAATATTAATTCAATTGATAGTTCAGATAAATCATTGTTGTTTATGAGTAGAACCTAAAACCAAATATTATTAATTAAATTATTAAAATCGTGTAAATAATCCATTAGATGTGTGAATGGCATTATCCTAATTTCAAACCGCCAATAAGGAGATTAAAATGTTAATTGGTGTCATATCTGACACGCATATTCCAGAAAGAGCAGTAAATATCCCCGAGATAGTTTTTGAAATCTTCAGGGATGTTGATCTTATTTTACATGCAGGAGATCTAGTATCACTATCCGTTAAAAAGCAGTTGGAAGCAATAAATCCCACAGTCTGTGTTCAAGGCAATATGGACAGATACATGGGGGTGAAGCTCCCTGAAAGAAAGAAGTTAAATCTGGAAGGTATTAAAATTGGTTTAGCCCATGGGGAGGTTTATCCAAGGGGTGATACTCAACAGTTACGTTATATTGGTTTGGAAATGGACGTGGAAGTCTTAATAACCGGTCATACTCACTGGTCCTTCATTAAAAAACTGCCAGATATGCTCTTACTCAACCCCGGAAGTCCCACTGTTCCCAGACTCTCAGATCCTTCGGTGATGATGATAGAAATAGATGATGGAAAGTTGGATGCTAAAATTGTTAAAATTGGAGACCCGATTTGTAAAGCTCTGAATTTTAAAAAGGATTAATAAACATAAACCCTGGAGAAAAATTTTATATGAGTAACAAATGGAATCAAGAAAGGAAGAACGAAGAATATTATAAAAAGGCAAAAAAACAGGATTATCGTTCAAGAGCTTCCTTTAAACTACTTCAATTAAATCGTAAGTTCAAGATAATCAAAGAAGGAAACTCAGTTGTCGATCTAGGTGCTGCTCCCGGAGGATGGTCCCAAGTAGCCCTTGAAGCAGTCGGAACAGAGGGTTTGGTGGTGGCAGTGGATCTGAATCGGATAAAATCCTTTTCTGATGAAAATTTTTGGAGCATAAAAGGAGATTTCACCCAAAAAGAAATTCTCGAAGAAATCCAACGTACTTTACAGGGTAAAGCTGATGTTATCATATCTGATGCTGCCCCTAAACTGTCCGGAATAAAGGATCTTGACCAGCTTAGATCCATAGATCTGGCTCGTAGCGTTCTGGAGATAAGTGATAACATCCTGAAATATAAGGGTAACATGATTATGAAGGTTTTTCAAGGAGAAGGATATCCTGAACTCCTTAAAGATATTAAAAAAAAGTTTAAAACAGTTAAAACAACCAAACCTCCTTCTTCACGGAAAAAAAGTGGGGAAATGTACATAGTGGGAAGAGGTTTCAGAAGAGAAGGAAGATCGAGTTAGATAGCGTGATGATTGTCATTTAATAGACTCACACAGCTAAAAAACTCCTAATATTTGGAGTTAACGTCAAACCCCTATTACTTCTATTCTAAACTTGTGATCTTATACTGGTTAAACTGGATTTGGCCGTTTCCAGTTGAGATTTAGCTGCTTCAATCCTTTTGGTCACTTCATCAGAAGGTTTGCCAACAGTGATTGCACTCTCAACATCAGTAATTGCCTGATCTGTCTTTATCAATTCCATTTCTGCGTTATTATAGGCTGATTTCAAGTCTTTATTGTTGGTTGCTTCCACTTCACGCTTCACAGTATCATATTCAGCCTTTAAACTTGAATAATCAGATTTTAAGGCTGCTAATTCATCATTAGCAGTGCTTGAAGTGGCATCGGCAGATATGAAAGATGATAACGCTGTAAATCCAAAGTAGGCCCCTAAAGCTACTGTAGCTACTATCAATAAAACTCCCATTACAGAAATTGTCATCGAAGTAAGCTTGAACATTCTTAATCTTGATCTTTTCATTTAGTCACCTTTTATAATACGTAAGTAAGCCTCAATATGTATTTATTGAATTAATAATTTATAGAGGATGTAAAATTGATTTTTATATAGTTCTAACCTTTTTTTATTAAAAAAAGGAATTTACTTATTATATTTCTCAATCTTATTAATCTAATTTAATCTATTAGTTATATTCAATTTGTCTATTAATCAATTTTTTCCCTTGAACTTATCATGAATAAAAACGTATGAATTCATATAATACCATGAAAATATTGTGACGAGAATCTATTAAATGCCTTGAAAATCCGTGCACAGCTGTGAATATATCTTATTTGTATAATTATTTAATAAATTATATTTTTTTTAAGATTTGAAGTGATTATTTACTTTATATATTTATTTTTTTATTAAGATTTTATTATGAGAATTATTTTTTATAATAGAAGAGATTATAGTTAGACAATGGAAACTTCAGCCCAGACTACAACAGATAAAACTAAAAATCCCGTGGCCAAGTTCGAAGAATTCTTTAGTACCAAGTATAAAGACACTGTCTTCGAGGCTCTGGAAAAATATCCAGACCAGAGATCAGCCTTAGTTGATTATGTGGAGCTCGAGATGTTCGACCCGGACCTGGCTGACTTGTTAATCGAGAAACCGGAAGAAGTGATCAAAGCTGCTTCCAAGGCTATTCAGAACATTGACCCCCTTAGAAAGAATGCTGAACTGCATATCCGCTTTGAAAACGTGCGTAACAACATTCCTCTGCGCTACTTACGAAGTAAATATATAGGAAAGTTCGTATCGGTGGATGGAATCGTCCGAAAGACAGACGAAATCCGGCCACGTATTTTGAAGGCCATATTTGAGTGCCGCAGCTGCATGCGACTTCATGAAGTTCAACAAAAAAGCAATCTCATTACTGAACCCGCACTCTGTCAAGAATGTGGAGGTCGTTCATTCCGTATTTTACAGGAAGAATCGGAATTCCTGGACACTCAATCCACCAAGGTTCAGGAACCCCTGGAAAATCTTTCAGGAGGTGAACAGCCCCGTCAAATCAATGTTGTGCTTGAAGATGATTTAGTGGACACTGTAACTCCTGGAGATGTTGTTCGAATAACTGGAACCATGAAAACAGTTCGGGATGAAAAAACCAAGCGTTTCAAGAATTATATATATGGTAATTATATTTCAGCCCTGGAACAGGAATTCGAAGAGTTGCAGATAAGTCCTGAAGATGAAGAACAGATCAAAGATTTAGCATCAAACCCTGATGTGTATAACAAGATCATCAATTCCACTGCGCCATCCATCAAAGGTTACAGAGAAGTTAAAGAGGCTATTGCCCTTCAATTGTTTGGTGGATCCGCTAAAGAACTGGAAGACAAAACCAGGATCAGGGGAGATATTCACATTCTTATTGTGGGAGACCCTGGAATTGGTAAATCCCAAATGCTTAAATATGTCTCTAAACTGGCACCACGAGGAATCTACACCAGTGGTAAAGGAACCAGTGGAGTAGGACTGACTGCTGCTGCAGTGAGAGACGAATTTGGTGGTTGGTCTCTAGAAGCAGGTGCACTGGTTCTTGGTGATAAGGGTAATGTTTGTGTTGACGAACTGGACAAGATGCGGCCTGAGGATCGATCCGCGATTCACGAAGCACTGGAACAACAGACCATTAGTATTGCCAAGGCCGGTATTATGGCTACTTTAAACTCACGTTGTTCTGTTCTGGCAGCGGCAAACCCAAAATTTGGGCGTTTTGATCGTTATAAATCAATAGCAGAACAGATAAATCTACCATCAACCATATTATCACGTTTTGATTTAACATTTGTGGTTGAAGATAAACCGGATGCTGAAAAAGATAACGCACTTGCCAGTCACATCCTAAACATTCATCGAGATACTTCCATACCTTATGAAATAGATCCGGAGCTCCTCAGAAAGTACATTGCCTATGCTCGGCGAGAAATACGCCCACACCTGACCAATGAAGCCATGGATGTTCTTAGAGAGTTCTATGTGGGCATGCGTGGAGGGGCATCAGATGAAGACTCACCAGTACCCATAACCGCAAGACAACTGGAAGCCCTGGTCCGTCTGGCTGAGGCAAGCGCGAGAATCCGATTAGGAGACGAAGTTACTGCAGATGATGCAAAACGTGCCGTTAGCCTGCAAGAAAAATGTTTAAAACAGGTTGGATATGATCCCGAGACTGGTAAAGTTGATATCGACAAAGTTGAAGGACGAACACCTAAATCTGATCGGGACAAAATTAGAGTGGTTCAGGAAATAATCAAAGAGCTCGAAGAAGAGTATGGAGGACGAGCACCTACCAATATACTTATAACTGAAATGCGAGATAGATATAATATGAGTCAGGAAAAGGTTGAAGACCTGATCCGCCAGTTAAAACGGAAAGGAATCATTTACGAACCACAGCAAGGTTACCTAAGGGTTGCCTAAGCTTTAAACATCTTAAATTTTTCTATACTCAAATAGATACATTTAACGAGTTTTATACGAATTTTATTTAAAGGAGGAATTGAATATGAGCGATTATGAAGAATTACTGGATAGGGCTATTGAACAGATCCCCCCACAGGCCCGTGAAACCAAAAGATTTTCTGTGCCCAAGGCTTACTCTATAATCCAGGGAAACAGGACGATCATCCAGAATTTTGGAGAAATAACCGATGCAATGAACAGGGATCCCCAGCATGTGCTTAAATTTCTGTTAAGAGAGTTGGGTACTGCCGGTAACCTAGAGGGAAATCGAGCCATAATGCAGGGAAAATTCACCCATTACCTGATCAACGACCGGATGGAAGACTATGTGAAACGTTTTATCATGTGCCACGAGTGCAACCGTCCTGACACTAAAATCATAAGGGAAGACCGTATTTTCCTCTTAAAATGTGAGGCTTGCGGTGCTAAAGCTCCCTTAAAGACCCTTTAATTCCCTTTTTTTATTAACTTATTCTTTTTAGTTTAAAAAATAGCTTAACATAAATCAGATACCATGTTCTGTATTGAGTGCGGTAAAGAAAACGTTAAACTGTATCAAGGTCGCTGCAGTTCCTGTTTTGCTTCTGGAAATAAATTGATTACCATTCCCCCAGATATAACAGTTGAGTTTTGTGCTCACTGCTCATCAATCCATGTTGGTGATAAATGGGTGGAAAATAAACAGCCCGAAGAGGAAATAATAGCAGAAAAAATAGTCCAAGAATCCGTACCCGACGAAAATGCAAAAAATGTCGTTCTGGAAATAGAACCAATTAATCAGAAAGGCTCTATACTGGAGATGCTGGTGAAAGCCAGCGGCACAGTCTTGGAAGTACCCATAAAAAAGGAATTTACCTTAAATGTTAAGCTTAACAGAAATGTCTGTCCAGAATGCAGTAAACATGCCTCAGGCTACTATGAGGCAGTGCTGCAGTTAAGGGGCGATAAAAGACCCCTAGACCCTGATGAAATAATGCGGGCCGATGAAATTATAAAAAAATTACTGGAAAAATTATTCCCAAAAAATCGTATGGCTTATCTCACCCAGAGAATAGAGATTAAGGAAGGGATTGACTACTATTTTGGTTCTTATAAAGCCGCTAGGAAGGTTTCAAATGCTTTGAAAGATCAGATGGGGGGTGTGATTGGAGAATCACCCCGACTCATGGGCAGAGACAAATCCGCCGGTAAAGACCTTTATAGAATATGGATATCATATCGGCTTCCTTTTTTCCATAAGGGTGATTTTATCATCCATAAAAAACATGCAGGCCAGATAATTGATATAAACGGCAAAAAGATACTTATCCATGACCTGAAAACAATGGATAAAATATCACTGTCCTGGCGTGAATACTCCAACCTGGAGATGGTAGCCCATGGGGAAGATGTTAAAACTACCACTGTCACCTCAAAAACTCCGACCAAAATCCAATTACTCCACCCTGAAACATATCAACCCATCGATCTGGATATATTGCCCGAATTTTCAGATATAAACATAGGAGACCAGGTTAAAGTGGTCGAAATTCTTGAAAAAATCTATATTATACCCCCAATATGATCCCAGAATCAGATTGGTATTAAATAATATAATGATGATCTTATTAAAGCTGGAATAGGTACATTAAGTTTGACCGATAATATTAGATAGAATTATGGAGAGAATTTTAATTACAATCTCTAAGTAAACAGTGCAGTTGGTGACTACTATGGACATTGATTCAGCAGCAAATACAATAAAAAAAGGTGCCCTGGAGGTGGTAACTCCAGAAGAACTCAGTGAAAAACTCAATAAAGAACAAAAAACAGCCTATATAGGCTATGAACCATCAGGTAAGGTGCATCTTGGCCATGCCATCACTGTGAAAAAGATGATCGACCTGGAGAAAGCAGGTTTCAGGGTAAAGATTCTCCTGGCCGATCTTCATGCTTACCTCAATGGTAAAGGTAGTTTAAATGAGATAAAAGAAATTTCTGATTACAATACTAAATGTTTCCGGGCTTTGGGACTTTCTGAAGATGCTGAATTCATTTTAGGAAGTAGTTTTCAGACTCAGGAAGATTACACTATGAAAGTTTACCAACTGGCACTTTCCACAACTTTAACCCGGGCCAGAAGGAGTATGGCTCAAATTACCAGGGATGCTGAGGATCATCAAGTGGCAGAGGTTATTTATCCCCTGATGCAAGTAGTAGACATGTTATTTTTAAAGGTTGACCTGGCTGTGGGGGGTATGGAACAACGGAAAATTCATATGCTGGCCCGTGACAACCTACCTAAATTAGGATTTCCCTCACCAGTATGCATTCACACTCCACTATTGCACGGTACCGATGGATCTGACAAAATGTCCTCCAGCAAGGAAAACTTCATAGCCATTGATGACGAACCAGAAATCATCAGAAAAAAAATCAAAAAGAGTTACTGCCCTGCTGGTGAAATTGAAGGAAACCCCATACTAGAGATAGCTCATCACTTCATATTCAGTGAAATGAATAAACTGGTTATCAAAAGACCGGAGAAGTTCGGAGGAAATTTAGAATTAACCCAGGAAGAACTCTTAAAAATGTATGAGGATGGAGATCTACATCCTCTGGATCTGAAAAATGGTGTTGCCGATTGTTTGGTGAATATTTTAGAGCCAGTTCGCAATTATCTTAACAATAATGAATAATGGATTAAAAGGTGTTAATATGGATGAAGATATGTTGTACGAGATGAGAATTCCTGCAGGGATTACCGAAAGGATTATGATCGAAGTTATTAATGAATATGGTCTCGAAATTAAAAATACTGATGAGGGGCCAGTACTTCTGGGTAAAAAGGAAGATCTGGAAAAAGCCCAGGATCATATTGTAAAAGCCCTTAATCAACGCCTGAAAGAGTTGGAGAAGGGAAGATAGATCAGATTTAATATTGAAATACTTATAATCTGATCTCGATTTATCAATTTAATACTCTTTTTAAAATAAAATGATTACGAACATTCTAATTGATTATATTCTAGATACACATACCCAATTTAGATGCCACTATTCTTTTTATATCATCATGCACCTTATTAAAACCATTATTAGCATTGACTACCATGAAATCGTGCTGTTGGGCAAGTTTTAGATATTTATTACGTACATTATCCAGGAAACATTTCTCTTCGAAGCTGTCTATTCCTTCACATCTTTTAAGGGCAGTTTCTGTAT
Organism: Methanobacterium sp.; assembly: GCA_020855015.1. Taxonomy (GTDB): domain Archaea; phylum Methanobacteriota; class Methanobacteria; order Methanobacteriales; family Methanobacteriaceae; genus Methanobacterium. Next base: position 2,562 of record JAHKLP010000016.1, on the reverse strand, counting down.
CCAGATCCAACAGTATAACCAGGTCCGGTTTTAGAGCATATTGATTTATCTGGGCTATCCATTCTTCTCCGTTCTGGTAAGCGAGACTGGAGTAGAATGAACGGTCACTCAGTATAACATGATTCATCTCTTCTTTTTTGCGGATATTATCCATTAGAATGGTACGATCAGCTGCGAAAAGGAGTGCTAAAGTCCTTTGAAAATTTTCATCCTGCGCACCAGGTTTTTGAAGCATTTTCCGAATTAGAAGACCCACGGGAGAGTCAGTTGGTTCTCTTATTTGGCTTACAGTTAGTCCACAATCCTCTAACCATTTTCCCAGGCTTTTAAGTTGTGTGGATTTTCCCGAACCATCAATTCCTTCCAGGCAAATGTACATGTTCTTTCTTTCCTTAAAATAATTAATAAAACTTTGGCAAATCTAATAAAATCCATTATCATATTTATTTACTATTTTTATTTAGTATTTTCGTCATCACGGCTACTCCAGATAAAATCCAAATTCTCTTATATGGGGAGGAAGTACTTAAGATTCATGGATACTGGTGACATTTTAGGCCTGGTCTTGGTCTATGGATATGTAGTTTTATTGCTCGTGATTTCAGAAAAGGTGATTAACAAACATCCCAACTTCAGTAGGAAGTTTCTGCACATTATGGTGGGGAATGTTCTTTTTATTTTGCCTCTCTTCCAATCTCGATGGGTAATGGCTCTCCTGACAGCCGCCCCCTTCATCCTATTAACTTTCTTAATAAGCCCTTATTCACCCCTTAAAATAAAAGACAAAATATCTGGTTCGGGACATGGTTTAGGCCTGGTTTACTATGCCATCTCCTGGACTGTGCTGGCACTGATCTTCTTTGACCAGCCCTGGATTATAGCAGTAGGAATAGCTGCCATGTCTTATGGTGACGGTATGGCCTCGTTGATCGGGATGAAATACGGCAAAATTAGATATAACATTTCAGGAGATAATAAAACATTGGAAGGTTCGTTAACCATGGTGGTCGTGCTGATAATAACTTTGACTGTGGTTTTAGCCTATTATGCTGTGCCCATCAATCCACTGGTGATTGTTAGCGTGGCACTGGTGGCCACTATATTTGAAGGAATAACACCCAAAGGTCTGGACAACCTTACAGCCTGTTTTTCCGCGGTTGCCACCTACATTATACTAACACTATGACTAAAAATTCCAACGATTACAACCATAACCAAAAATCAACTTTTTGTACGCTTTAAAAGTTAAAAAAAATTCAATGAGGATTTTATGCGTTTTATCATCATCGACGGACTGGATGGATCCGGGAAGAGCACTCAAGCTAGACTGATTCAAAAAAAGTATTTATCACAAGGGGAAAGCGTTATACTCCGTGAGCATCCCTCTACTGACAATTATTATGGTTTGAAGGCAAAAAAAGCACTCTTAGGACGGGGAACCATTAATAGAATTAAAGCCTCAGTTTATTACGCTTTAGATGTTATACGTTCTGTTCGCAAATATAATGGCAAAGCAGACAACATCATTATGGTACGTTACCTTATGGGAATTGCATATCTACCACTTCCACTGGCAAAATTCCTCTACTGGTTCTTTACCATGGTTCTCCCCACTTCAGATTACATGTTCTTTTTAGACTTAGAACCAGAAAAATCACTCAAACGTATGTCTCGGCGAAATGAAGAGGAAATGTTCGAGAACAAGGATTCTCTTATCAGGGTTAGAAAAAGAGCCATTGAACTAGCCCAGGGCTGGCACGTTATCAATACTGTAGGTACCATTGAAGAAGTAAAACATAAAATAAATGCTATTCTTGATGAGATGGACAAAAAACAATAATTAAAATCAGATTGAAATTTAAAATATTTTCTAAACGATAAATTGAATATTATTCTATGTTTTTTCTAATGAGAACTGGTTTTGTCTTCATTAAAAGGATCAACATGCACCACCACATCTTTAATCCCTGAAATGGAATTTTTCAGTTTATCTTCAACTAAATGGGCTATTTCATGGGCTTCCTCTGCAGAACAGGATGATTTGAGAGTGACGTGGAGGTCTACATAGATATGTGAAACAGATCCTCGTGAACGGATTTTGTGACTGCCCTTAACGTTAGGAACAGTACCAACAATATCTTTAATTGCTTTCTCATCTATAGGCGCGCTGTCCAGGAGCACACTGGAACTACTCCGGATGATATCGATTCCCATCTTGGCAATTAGTATAGCTATTATTATGGAGATTATGGGATCAACAATATTAAAACCCATTTTGATTGCGATTAACCCCAAAATTACCGCTATTGAAACGTAAACATCACTCCTGGTGTGTTTTGAATCCGCCACCAAAATACTGCTTCCCAATTTCAGCCCTTGGTTCTTTTCATATTGAGAAACAGCCAGATTAACCAATAAAGTTATTCCCATCACTATAAAACTCATTAGATTGATATCGGGAGTTGATGGATTGTAGAATTTTCCCAGAGCAGACTGAAAAATCTCAAAACAAGTGATGAATAATAGAAATGCAATTCCCAGAGATGCAAAGATTTCAAATTT
>JAHKLP010000105.1 GCA_020855015.1 Methanobacterium sp. | reverse complement strand
TGAATGTTGATGTTTCCACGACCTTCTACATGCACTCCATCTCCACTTCTTCCAGTAACACTGGTTTGAGTAATCTCAATATTCTGACTGGTAGGATTTAATGGTCGAACATATATTCCGTGGCTTCCGCTGCCGGTTATGGTTACATTTTTTATGATTAGGTTTTGTGTCCAGCCACCGTAACCAGATACATCATAGATGCTGATTCCGTTTCCACTGGTGGTGTTGATAGTTGTGTTTTCGATAGTAAGTCCATTAACCTGGTAATCTCTTCCTTTTGATATGCCGTGGTTGTGTCCTTGGTTTATAGTGGTTGGTCCATTACTGTTGCTGGTTATCTTCAGAGCAGGTTCAGAGTTGTTAGTATAGACATTTCCTGCGATGTCTATTCCCACTGTTGCGGGTTCGTTTATAGTCAAATGTTCCATGAGCATGTTGTAGCTGGTTCCTTGTAATTGTATTGAGGTTCCGGTACTGTTGTTTATGGTTATGTCTCTTAGAATTACATCGGTTCCCCCTACAAATATGGCTACTAGTCTGTTATTGGATATGGTTAAGTTCTGCAGTATTAGGTTATTACAATTTGATGCGTTTACCGCGGTATTATAATTCCTTACAGTGTTGTTGAAGCTGGTGTTTTCTAGTGTAATGTTGTTACAGTCTACCAGTTGGTAGTTGATTCCGCCGTTGTTAATTATAGTGTTGTCGCCTGGTAATGTGAGGTTGCTTATACCTCGTAGGTATAGTCCGTTGCCGTTGTTTTCTATTCGGTTTTGTGTTAGTGTGAGTGTGGGGTTGTCGTATCCATATATGTATAGTCCCCAGCCGGTATTGTTGCTGAAACTGGATGGGTTGTTGTGGATGTTTATGTTCCCGCCACGGGCGGACATGTATATTCCATGATTGTTTCCTCCAGTGACAGTGGTTTGTGTAATTTCTATGTTTTCACTTTGGGTTGTGGCCATATTGATATATATTCCAGTGCTTCCAGCTCCAGATACATTTACATTTTGTATTAGCAGATTTTTGGTCCATCCTCCCCAATCTGTGGAATCATTAATGTAGATTCCGTATACATTGGGGTTGATAATATTCGTGTTCTCAATAGTGAGTCCATTAATTTGTGAACCATAATATTTTTCAATACCTGTAGTAGTACCAGTTATAGAGGTAGGATTTGTCGTTGTACCGGTAATTACCAGATTATTCACATTTCCCCTAACGTAAATACCATTAGTGGTTGGTGAGTCTATGGTTACACTTTCAATTTGGATGTTGTTACAGTTTCCAGTTATGTCCACTCCACACACACAATTCTCTATAACCAGATGACTTATGGTAACATCACTGGCTCCGTCAATTTTAACGCCTGTTGAACCAGAAGACCCGGTTAATGTAAAACCAGTGACACGTGATAGTGAACCCTGGGAGTTTATATTAATGACCGGGCTGTTTGGATTAGAACCACTAACCGTAACTGCACCATTAGATTGGATGCTCAAATTATTTTTGTTGACCAGCACATTCTCCTGGTAGGAATCCGTACCATTGGGGTCTACGGTAATGGTATCCCCTGGTTGTGTGTTAGTATCATCTATTGCTTCTTGTATGGAGTTATAATCATAAGTGGCACCAGGTCCTACAGTCCAGTCGGCTGCAGAAGCACTGTCCATACTGAAGCAGAAAAGTATTAGTAAGCTTAATAAGAGTAATGAAATTGTTATAATTTTTTTGTTCTTTTGTAAATTACTTGTCGTCAATTCTTTTTCACCTCCTTTTAAATTCTTAAATAAAATTAAACTGAATCTTTTGGGTTTATAGGGGGTGATTGACTTTATTAAAAAAATAATTGCAATCGATGCTCAGCTTTTAAGCTTTCACTGGCTTTTATTGTCTTGGATTTAAAATCCTTAAACTGATATTCTATAATCTAATTCTCATTTTAGTATTATATTAAATTTTTGATCATTTTGTGAATATAGTCACATAAAAATAAAATAAATAAAATTTAGGAATCATTAATGTAAATTACCTTATTTGAACTAGTATTCATTTAAAATCATTAATCACAACTTTCATTTATTAATATGGGCTAGTTAAATTAGCTTTATATAAAATCTTTATTGTAGAAATATTTCTGGATAAAAAAGTATATGTTTTCTCAAGCTTTTTCACCGCCCATTAAAATGATATAATTAAATTAAAGATTGTTGTTTTATTTAAAATTAATCTATTTCCACTAAAAATATATTTTAATTACATGATTGCCCATAAACCTGTTTTAAATCTATGATTTTATTTATCCGCTATTAAATTTTAAATAAAACTTTCTCTTTTAACTAATAAATTAATCTGTTTCGTTACGAGAGTCACATTTATTAGTAAGTGACGTTTTAATGAAACTATAAAAATGGGTAAAAAATGGGAATATCATTCTCTTTTTAATTGGCACTGACTTTATTTAGAAGTTCTGCAAATCTTTTAGCCATATTTTTATGGGAATAATTGTAGATTTTATCAGTACCTAAATACGATACATGTCCCTTCCTTTGGTATTGACTATAATATTCTTCCAGTACCTTTTTAATTTCTAAGACAGATTTTACAGATTTTCCTGTATTGGTCCCATTTAGAATGTCAGGAACACACCCCTCAGCTATGCCCTGGGATATAATAGGCCTTTTAGCAGATAAATACTCAAAGATCTTACCAGTACACACCCCTATCTCACGGGGATTATCCCACATTAAAAGTAGCAATAATTGTGATTCTCTCTGTTTTAAGATTACTTCATCCCGGGGTATCATGCCATGTATATTTACAACACTTTCCAGTCCATATTTTGCAATCTCCTCTGTCAGCCAGCTTTCACTAGCTCCATAAAAATTTATTTCAAAAGCGTCAATGTCTACCCAATCTTCTCTACTTAACTCATTTAAAGCTTTAAAAAGAGGTTCAGGATCTCTTTTCCCCTTGTACAATTGGCCAGTATAAGTAATGGTAAATTTATTAGTTAAAGGTGCACCTGGATTTACTTTATCTGGATCAAACCCATTGGGAATTGAATAGACTTCCTCATTATGGTGTAAATCTTTTAAGTCACCAACCAGTGGTTCAGATACCGTGGTCATAATATCTGCATTGGCCATGGTCTTTAACTCTAACTGTTTTTCAAAAAATTTCCTCAATGAAGTGTACTTGTAATAATGGTTTTGGGTCCAGAGATCTCGAAAATCAGCTATCCATGGAACATCATATTTTTTTTTTATTTCACTGGCAATTATGTGGGTGGTGAGAGGTAATGCGGAACTAATAACAGCATCAACTTTTTCTTTTTTTATTAACTTATCCATTTCCGCTATTACAGGATCATACCATGTTTTTTGCCCATCAGGATAGGTGAAGAACTCTTCCCATACCCTGGCCAGGTTCTCAAACCATGACCTCTTATTTTTATAGGTCTTGGTTTGTAGCTGTTCTTTAACTGTGGTTTGGGTTTTAAATCCTAAATATTTTTTCCATTTGGTCATTAAATCTTCGTAGGGCACTTCTATTATATTATATTCCTTCCAGAGCGGATCTAATTTTTCAGATGATTGGGGAGTAACAATCACTGGATTCCATCCATATCTTGGAAGATTTTTGGCCAGACCTCTAAGACGAACT
>JAHKLP010000102.1 GCA_020855015.1 Methanobacterium sp. | reverse complement strand
TAAAGATGCCCAATACGGTGTGGTGGGTGCCTGGAGAAAAGATGACCCCCCATTTCCTGTTGAAGTTGGCTACATTAAACTGCCTACAGTGGATGATAAGATAGTGGTAGTTGCAGACCCCATGTTGGCCACTGGAAATACAATGAATGCAATTTTAGACAGAATCCAGGAGAAGGGAAATCCCAAGAGATTAGTGGTGCTTAATGTGATAGCTTCTAAACAGGGCATTGAATGTGTGGAAAACAATCATCCCCAAGTAGAGATATACACCTGTGCAGTGGATGAAAAGCTCAACAAAGACGGTTACATCGTTCCTGGTTTGGGAGATGCCGGAGATAAAGCCTTCGGACGGTCACTGTAGTTATCAAACAATTTGAATATTTTTCCCAGTTTTCAGCACCAGTATCTAAAAAAACTTTTTTTTAATAAACTCTATTTTAGTGATGTAATTCACATAGATTAGGGAAATCTATATTCTAATGTGAAACCATGTAAATAATTGTATATTATAAAAATAATGAATTTTCAAATACATTAAATAAAAATCGTGTTCGAATGAAATCAAAATTAGTTATCGGTCTTGCTTCTGTTGTAGGATTAATCCTATTATTAACCTTAGCCCCCTCATTCAGTAGCAATTTAATGAGTTCTGCTGAAAACAATTCCAATGTCCAGATAAACATCATAAATAATGATACTGGGGGAAATGTTAAAGAGAACTCTCAATTGATGGCCAATATTCCATCATCAAACTTAAGCAGGCAAATAATTAATGCTTCAGAACAGGGGACGCCAATTATAACCATTGGAAGTGGTGATCCTAAGATAATGATTGTTGCAGGAGTGCATGGTAACGAGTTACCTCCACAGATTGCTGCTATTATGGTTATAAACAATTTAAAAGACAAAAAATTGAAAGGAACAGTATATATTGTTCCCTTTGCTATTCCATCTTCTACTGCCCAGGGCAGCCGATATTTTGAAGGTCAAGATCCTAATCGGGTCGCTGATACTTCCGGATCACCTACTAGTGCCTTGGTAATGGAATCTGAAAATTTGAATGTTGATTTTGTAGGAGATTTCCATTCCACCCAACCCGGAGGCGATCCCGGTAAAGAAGTGGTAATGTGTTGCAAAGACACTTCTTATGAGAGTTTTAAGGTTGCCGAGTATATGAGAAACCAATTAGGCTGTGACATATTTCTTAATCCTAAAAATTCTGAAGCTATGAAGAACGTCCTTAATTCTAACGGAATTCCCACTGTAACTAGTGAAATAGTTGCCGATCATGGAACTACTGATCCTGAAAACGTACAGAAATCTTATGAACAGATGATGGCCTTTATTAGCTATTCTGGAATCATATAAAAAGTAATCTAGAACTTTTTTTTAAAATCCTTCCTGAGAAAAATAATAAATACAATTTTAACCTTATTTTATAATGTGAAGGATTGAATTGAATATATCATAGGATCCAAGGAGTCCAATAATGAACAAAGAAAAAAAATTGTTGGTCCTATCCATCATTGTAATTATCGTAGTTTCTGGTTTTATTTTGTATAATCTATCTCAAAAAACGCCGGTATGGCAGAAAATCTATAAAGGACCCGATAATGAAACTGGTCATTCTGTGATCAACGCTTTTAAAGGGGGTTACCTTGCTCTGGGTAATAAAGAGATTTCAGGTGACACCGATGTTTATCTTATAAGAGTCAATGCACTTGGTAACCAAACCTGGGAAACAACTTTAGGAGGGCCGGGTGATGATTATGGGTACTCCCTACGCCAATCTCTTGCCAGGAAATACATATTCGTTGGTAAAACCAGTTCTTATGGCGCTGGAGGCTATGATGCGTGGTTTGTGAATGTGGAGGAAGATGGAACACCATCATTTAATGTAACTTATGGTGGATCTGGCGATGATGCTGCTTATTCTTTCAAACAAACCAAAGACAGCCGATATATAATAACAGGAAAAACATCTTCCTTTGGATCTGTTTTAGGTGACGTATATTTGCTCAAAGTTAATCCAAACGGCGTCATGCAGTGGCAAAAATCCTTTGGAGGTCCTGGGACAGATTGGGGTAAATCAGTTTTACAATCCGAAAATGCTAATTACTGGGTTCTAGGCTCTACCAATTCTTATGGTTACGGAGGTTACGATTTTTATCTCGTTGAAACTAATCCTGAAGGCTCTTTGGTCCTGAGCAAGACTTTTGGAGGGACTGGGGATGATTTTGGTGACACTATTGTGGAAAATATAGACGGCAGTTTCATTTTAACCGGTAAAACTAATTCATCTGGAAAAGGATCTTTTGATGCTCTTATTATCAAAATTGATAGTTACGGAAACCAAACCTGGAATAAAACCTTTGGAGGTAGTGGAAATGAAAGTGCAACATTTTCCAGGGAAACAAATGACAGAGGATTCCTCATCATAGGAGATACTACTTCCTATGGTGCTGGAGGGTCTGATATATTCGTTTTAAAAACTGATTATGAAGGTAATGTGGAGTGGAACAAAACCTTTGGTGGTCCTGGGAATGATTATGCTTCTTTTATCCTGGAAACATTCGATAGAGGATATCTCCTTATAGGGACAACCATTCCCCCAAAAAATGGGACACGAGATATAATGATGATAAAAATGGATCTGAACGGTAATACTGTGCCACTTTAACGATTATTTGAATTGTTAATGAAAGATTTTGGTGATGGATATGGATGAAACCGAAAGAAAATTATATGAACAAATTTTCCCCATAACCCAGAGGTTAAAAACCCTGGAGAAGAGGGTGGCTCTAATCCTGCTGATAAATTCAGCGATATTTCTTGTTATTTTTTATCTTAGTGGTGGAGTGAACATTTTAAGCTTAGTTTCAATTATTCTTTTCGGTCTGGCAGTGGGACTGCTCTTCCAGCGATATATGGACATGAGACTGGGCGGTACACTTACCTATGCCATAATGTTATATTACTCCCTAGGGAATTTGTGGATTTTGCCCCATTTTTTCATCATCAGCATTATTGGCGTACCACTAGGAATTTACTTCATGAGAAAAGGTTATCTTGGCCATCTACTCTTCTATTTGCTGGGAGGAATCATATTACCACTTAGTATACTGTCATATTATGTATTCAGAATCTACGTACCACCATTTTCTGCAGTGCCTATAGTGCAAAGTGCTGCCGGAATTATCTATTTAGTGCTTCCACTGATATTCCTTTATAACCTGCTTCGAATTGAAAGACGTAAAATACCCCTGAATATAATCTACATGGCCGGACTTTTAATGGCAGGATGGGCCCTCTGGGCTTTGATCTTAAACGCTCTAATCTAGGTGATCCAAATTACGAAACTAACCATTGTGGTGGAAGGGACTCGTGGGAAAAGTTCCATAGTTAGATTTTTCCATAAATTCTTTTACGAAAACGGTTACAATACACTGGGAAGGGAAACTGGCCTGGTTCCCATGATTTATTATAATGATGAAAAAAAATTTGTGCAAAGAGAGGGTGAGCTTCCTTTCAACATTTTAACTGAAACAAAAATCATAAATGAACTTTACAACAGTGAAGAAATTGATGTAGTGATATTTGAAAACAATGCCATCAGAGCAGAGTATATGCGAAGTTTAAGTAACTATTTAAAGGCCGATGTGGTTATTATCAGCACCATCACCTTCGACCACATACTCTCTCAGGGATTCAGCATTGAAGAAACCGCAAGGACCTTCATTAAATCTGTTCCCCATTATTCACATATCATATTCTGGTCTAACCACGAATTTGAATATGAGGTATTCAGGGACACCTACGAAAAAATAGGGCGAGGCGATGCAGACATACTTTTCAGCACCCTGGAAGACCGTGAATTAACCATTTACCAAGCTCTCAAAAAAATTATAGATGAAAAAGGCATAAAAATAAAAAAAGATATAAATGAATTTTCAGATAAAATCATTTATGAGTGTCCTATGGACGAGAAATGTCCTTATCTTATCAAAGAATACGTCCCTGAGGAAATATTCTCTCAAAATATTAAACCCATCACTTTTATAGATATTGGCCACGTTAACGACCCTATACATACCCATATAATTTTCAACCAGATAATGGACCAAAAAAATGATAACGAAGTTTATCTGCTTTTAAATTTCCGTGAAGACCGAGTGGAACGAATACCTCTCTTCATTGAAGGATTCATTCCCCTGGTGGAGGATCAAATAAAAGGTATTATTATTCATTCCCAAAACATAGCCTTCACTTCTGATTACTTGGCTAAATACGCCAAAAAACAGTTGCAGAATCCTGATAAAATGGAATTTTATACTTTTAAAGAATTTGATGAATTTGTGGATGATTTAGCACCTCAACTACCTCCGGAAAGTTATGTTATAATGGTGGCCAACACTGCAGACAAGTTTGGATATGAACTTATAGATAAATTAGATCTTTTCCGGGAATCTTATCCCATACTTGATGATTTCAACTTGTTCGAGTTAAGATACAGTAAGAAACCAGAAGATCTATACTGATTTTCATGTCTTGAATCAATAATTATGTAGGACTACTTTTAGGACATAATTAAAAATAAACATTCCAACAGCCAGTATAATCAATTCTTAATATATTGATTTTCCATTGGCCACTGCCACGATAACCGGGAAATCGTTTACTTCCAGGCGATGAATGGCTTCCATACCCTCCTCAGGAAATGCCACAACTTCTGATGAAATCATTTTACTGGTGAGAAGTGCAGCGGCTGGTGGTGTGACCACGAACACAGAATTATGTTTTTTAAGTTCTTCAATGGTTCTATCACCGAGTGCACCTTTCCCAATATGCATACGCACCCCATTTTGAGATAAGGGGGCAATACTATTTTCTATTTCTGTTTTGTTACTGCTGGTTGGCCCTATACCTGCGGGGCTTACTGCAGTGTGCATGATCACTGCTCCCTCAAGATCTAAGGGGTTTTTTCCATTTTCTATGAGCTTAACTAGACGAGGAAGGGCTGCATCACGGCCTGTGAGTATGCTGCCTGAAATTGTAATCCTATCCCCAATTTTGAGTGTTTTAATTGTTTCAGATTTTATGGGGGTTTTGATTTCCTTCATATTTTCAATCATTAATTACGGATAATGATTTATTGTATTTTAATTTTCCCCCGCACTCACACTCATTGAAGTCATTGGCTGATTCGCCTGTCTGAAGCTGATAATATCCACCACAACTTTCACAAACTAGATAATCAGGATCAGTATTCTGTTTCTGTGCCCTGTCTTTTCGCATTTGGTTTAGTTTTTTGCTGATATTTTTGCTACTTATATCCTTCCCCTGTTCTTCTGACTCTTCTTTTGGAGGTTCAGGGCCTTTTATTAGGTAATAAGCCACTGAAGCCAAGAGGAATGACACCACTAAGACAATGATTCGCAGGAAACTAAAAGTGGCTGAATTAGTGCCAAGATGGCCAAAAATTCCCTCAAAAAAATTACCTAAACCAATAACAACCCCACACCAGATCAAAACTGCTACAATGATGGCTACAATCTTCCTTAAAGCTCCCATGTTTACACCAACCCACTAAAATCCGTGTTAATCAACTTCAAATACGTCTTATTAGCACGAATAACATCATCCATATTAATTTTATCCCTACCACCAAGAACAGCACTGCAACCTGACAAAAGTAAAATAAAAGCATGTTCTGTGATTCTGAAAGTTGATGACGGTCCTTTTGTTCCTTTCCATTTATTATGCATTAACATAAATACAATCCCATGAATATGATTATAAAGTTTTTTAGCTTTTTTATCCTTCCATTTAACCGTCCCAAGTTTTTTAAAGAAACCAGCAGTGGGTTGAGGTGTTTCTTCTTCTGAATCAAAATCTTCTAACATTAAAAGAATACGTGTTGTCATGGACCCATAAAAAATATTATACAACTCATCTGAAGTAAAATCCCTACCTAACCTAATACTATACAAATCATAAACTACTGTATAAGTCACCATAACTAATTTAGCCGTTATTAAAGGTGCGAAAGGGATACTTAAAGGAAATTTACTCATGTTCTCAGAAGCTAACCTAATTAATTCAGATAACTCATCAAAATCCTCCGAACTCAAACGAGGATCATTACCCCTGCCAAAAACAAACTCCTCATAAACCTTTGATTGCTGTAAAGCTAATATTCCACCCACAACATCTTTAATTCCATCAACATTATTAAACTCATCTAAAACATCATTAGCAACTTCATCAGTTGGTCTTGCTCTTAAAAACATTTTTATCAACCCTAAACTACATTTACCATGGCCATCGAATCTTACTTTTAACCCAATTCACAGCTGAAGAAACTGTTTTTTTAAATGTTTTCACAACTTTCTTTACTGTTCTAACAACCTTTGTAGCGACCTTCTTTACAGTCTTTTTAACAGTAGAAACCACTTTTTTCACGGTCTTTTTAACTGTCTTCACTATTTTCTTAACAACGGTTTTAGTTTTTTTAACCACTTTTTTCACAGTTGATTTAACATTGTTAACTACCTTATTTACAACTTTCTTAACTGAATTTACAGCTTTAGACACTGTCTGTTTAACAGGCGTGGTGATTTTATTCACCACATTAGACACACCAGCCTTAACCGTATTTACAGTTCCCTTAACAAAATTTTTGGACACATCGACTAAATAATTCAGATTTCGGTTTAAAAACCCTCCAACTTCACCATAAAGATTCAAAACTTTATCAATTGAACTGGAACTAATCAGAAGATTTCCAAGTTCGCCCAACCCCCGCCTAAACTCAAAAGTACTAAAAGCAGTCACAGCAGCAATTAACTTTTCATTACCCGTTGACTTAGCTAAAACTTTTAAAATATCCGTGGCCCAACCAACAGGATTAGGGATAAGTGCATTACTAATTATCCAGGAGATAGCATTTTTCCAGGTTTCAAGATTTTTCAATTGAAATTTCTTGGCTAAATTCCCTACTAAATCCGTAACACCTTTTAATAAAACATTATCAGCCAAATTTAACCCTACTTTCAACCCTGCTTTACTCAATATTCCAGATAGTGCTTTACCCGCTATTGATGCTGCTCTGCCGATGGGTATGATTGCTGCAATGTTTAAAAGGAATTGAGCAATGGACATGTTTCCATTTTCATCTATTCCAAAACCCCAGTAAAGCAATGCTTTAATGTTTTCTCCTCCCCAAACATGGTCCAGATTACTATAACCATCAAAATGGTAAAAATTGTAGTTGAAAAAGTCCCAAACATTACCAGTCTCCCAGGCCTTCCCAGCAGCTTCTAAAAACTTACTCCCCACATAATTAAAAGGAGATGCTGGATTCAAATAATTAATTGGACCTAACAAGGGATTAGAAAAAAGAGCCCATCCCATCAGGTCCATAAGAAGAGGATTATCTTTAAGCACTAGAGGGACGAAATTGCCAAAATAATGGTTAATAATATCTGAAGGTGTTTTCCCTTGAGGATTAAAAACAGAAATATCAGACGGAGAAGTTTTTACATCAAAATTAACATTCCCCATCAGCCCTCTTAAAAAATCTTCTAAACCATTCAGACTGATAAAAGAGCTCGTTCCACCACTTGAAAAAGTACCAGAAAGATTGGAAATGCCTGTTCCAATTGACCATAACCCGTTTCCGTTACCTCCAGAAGATGTTGTAGTTCCACCAGGGCTTCCAGGAGTTGTAGAATTGCCAGAAGCAGTTACTAGATAGTAAGCATAGGCCCAACCCTGATTCCCAGCGTTGTCAGTGGCTTCCAATGTCACAGTATCCCATCCAATCGCTTTATTTGAGGGGATATTATATGATGTAGTCCAGGAACTATTTGAATAAACCAATGGTATTCTTTGGCCATTTATATCTGCGAAAACATTAGAAGTGTCTGAAGAGGCCTGTGCATTGATTTTAATCTTACCACCAGCCCCCACCTGTTCAGGAGTTAGAGTACCTGTTAAAGTGGGAGGAGTGTTGTCAATGGTGAAAGCAAGGTTAGCAATACCCTGGTTTCCAACATTATCAATAGCTGTTATCACAACACTCTGAGGCCCGTTAGATAGTGAAGGAACAGTATAATCCGACCTCCATGACCCATCAAATTGTTTAATCATATTAGTGGTGGTGCCATTAATGTTCGCTGAGACTCGTGCAGTGTCTGCGCTTGATAAAACCATAACAACGATTTTGTCACCTGATTTAACAAGGCTGGGAGTAACTGTGCCGGTGGGTGCTGGAGGAGTGTTATCCACAGTGACACTGAGAATAGAGGATACACGGTTACCTACAAAATCAGTAGCAGTTAGTCGAATGGGGTAATTCCCATCAACAATGTCTGGAACAGTGTAGGTGAGTCTCCAAGTTCCATCTGCATGTTTGTTAAGGTTATAGGTTCCAATCTGGATAAGGACAGTAATTGAAGATGTATCCTGGTCAGAAGAAACTATTAGAGTTAACGCGTCACCAGATCTCAAAATATTAGGATTAACACTCCCCAAAATAGTAGGGGGTGTGTTGTCCACAGTAAAATTAATCGTATTTGTGCCGGAATTACCAGCACCATCTAGAGCTGTCAGTGTGATAGTATAAACACCATCAAGAAGTAGAGGAACATTATAATCGAGCACCCACCAATTGTCAGGCTGCTTAACTAAATTATGGGTAACACCATTGATAAGGGCAGTTACAGTTATTGTATCCATATTTGAAGCAGCGTTTATTCTTAAAACATCACCCGATTTTACTTGTTCATGGTTCAAATACCCCTGAATGCTGATTTTCTCCTTGAAAATATGGAGGAACACATCTGTACTCCAATTACTATCACCAGACACAATGTCATCGGCATCGGTATTAAACAGTAAATAATTACCCAAAGGACTTAGGGAAGGATTGAACTGTGAATCCCCAACATAATCAAGTGGAGATTCAACCACCCGTTGAATAGTTCCAGATTGCAGGTCACATAGAAAGATATCCGGCGCATTATTATCATCACCAACAACCAGATTAGAGGCAAAGGATTTGAAAACTAGATAACGTCCATCAGCACTTATGTAAGGCTCCGAACTCCCATAATTACCCCATACTCCTGAACTAGAAACACTAACCTTTTTAATATTTCCAGAAACACGATCCAATAAAAAAATGTTCTCATTGTAATAATGCCAGTAATTTGGATCATCAAAATCCGGCGCCCCATATATGATGAAAGGTCGATTAACAAACGCCAAGTACCGCCCATCAGCACTAAGAGAAGTTTGATAAATTTGGCTCATTCCTTCATCCCAATGAAACTGATGTGCAATTTTACTGATTGTTTTAAGTTGACAATCGTAAACGAAAAGGTCTGCCCACAAATCATCTACCCCATCTAATGGTGCCCAACTGACAAAAGCTACAAAACGACCATTACCACTGATGGAAGGGGGCCAACCGCATCCCCCACTTATACTACCATCATTGGAAATACTCACCCTCTCGGAAACATTTAAAACCAGATCTCTTACAAATACTTCGTATTGTCCCTCTGTAGCACTAGCCATTAGATTGGTGGAAGAAGATATGAAAACTACAAAACGTCCATCTGCATTAATAGAACCACTTTGGGTCCAACCATCACCAGGATTACCATCTGGTGAAATACTAAGAAGTTCAGTAGTTCCTAATAATCTATCCCTCACATACAATTGAGGTTGACCCGAATTAACACCTCCCCCTATAAGATTGGAAGCAAATGATGTAAAAATCACATACCGGCCATCTGCACTGATATCAGGTTCTTGACTGTTATGATCCCCCTCCTGGCCACTTGTGGAGATACTAACCCGTTCAGTGATGTTTAGAAAACGATCTTTTACAAAAACATCTCGAAAACCATTGGTATCACCAGTTACCAAGTTATTTGCATCAGAACTAAAAGCTATGAAACGACCATCAGCACTCATCACAGCATCAAAACTGCCTTGATTTCCCTGTAGGCCATTATTAGAAATACTAATAATTTGAGTAGTGTTATTTGCAGCATATGATGTCCCAGACATGGCTAAAATCAAGAAAATCGTTAGAATCAAAAATGATGAATGTTTTTTCAACTCGTCACCTCTATTTCAACAAAAAGCCATAAAGGACTTCATTATATGAAAATGATTATTACTTTATTCAAATATTATGCTCCGTTATGTAGTGATATCATATAAATATTACTATTTACACTGCACATACATACTCATAAAAAAATGAAAAATATAACCTAAGTTAGAAAATAAAAAAAATCCAATATTATCGGAGGCAAAAATAATGTTTCCTTGGAAAATATATATTAAATTTGTCTTAAATCATCAATAAACGCCTCAATATGCTCAAGTTTTAAATGAGGCATTACAATAATCCGTATAGCTTTGGGATAGGATGCCAGGGAAACCGCCCATCCCCTATCTTCCAAGCGTAGGGCTATCTCTTCAACCGGGATTTCGGAGGAACTGAAAGCAACAATATTCAGTTCAGGGCGTGTTACAAGTTCAAAACCTGCTTTCTTGACACCATCTGCCAGTATGTTTGTGATTTCCATGCATTTTTTGGAAACTTCCTGGTATCCCTCCCGACCATGGTACTTTAAAAGAGCCCAAGTAGCTGCTGTGGCTGCCCCGGTACGTGTGCCCACAACAGTGGACTGTAAATCCTCAGTAAGGTATGGTGTTTCAATGGCCATAACCTCCAAATACTTCCGTTCCCTGAAAAGTATTCCCCCAGTGGGTATGGGTGCCAAGCCCATCTTATGCGGATCTATGGTTATCGATGAGACTCCTGGGAGTGAGAAATCAAATTCAGGCAGATCATAACCAACATCCTTAAGGAATGGGATGCTGTAACCCCCGAAGGCGGCATCAACATGCAAATAGATATCATTTTCCAGACAAATCCGGGAAAGATCACTTATTGGGTCGATTTTCCCCAGTTCAGTGGTTCCAGCCACTCCCACAATTGCCACAGTCTTATCTGAGAGGAGATCTTCAACTGATGAAACATCCATTTTATAATCCTCGTCAAGATCAGCCATCTTCAGATCAAGACATAACATCTCTGCAGCTTTTTTAAAGGAGAAATGTGCAGATCGGGGTACGATTATCTCCGGATCATCGATTTTGGTCAAATTTCGGGCTGCTCTCATTGCCATGAGGTTGGCCTCGGTGCCACCAGTTATAATATGGCCATAGACATCCTTTTTCCCCATTAATTCTCCCAGCATGGAGATAACTTCATCTTCCAGTTTTTTTGTTCCGGGGAAAAGTCCAGGATCTCCCAGGTTAGATTCTAGAAACATGGAATAGGCTTTAACACCCACTGGATCAGGGCAGGTGCACATTGATCCTAGTATTCTCCCTGAACGGTGTGTTAAATCCTTTTCTTTGTATTTCCTGAGCATTTGGAATATTTGCTCTTTGGTTATTCCCTCATCTTCCATGTTAATCACTTAAAAAAATAATATATCTTTCAAAAAGAAAGGGGGTTAAAAATAAAAAAATTAGATGTGGATTTATTCCTGCATCATCTTTCTGGCAGCCTTTAGGAGCAGTTTTTTCTCCACTCGGGCGACTGTTTCACGTACTGTGGCCACTGCATCAGTGTTGGCAGATACAGAGGTGATTCCCAGTTCCACCAGTTTTTCAACAATTGCAGGTATGCTTCCAGCCTGTCCACAAATACTGGTTTTGACTCCAGCCTTGTTACACTCAACTATAACTCTTTCAATGAGTTTCAAGACGGCTGGGTGGCTTTCGGTGTATAAATCTGCCACTTTCTCGTTGTTACGGTCAATGGCCAAAGTGTATTGGGTTAGGTCGTTGGTACCGAAGCTCACAAAGTCAACACCCTCAGCAATGAAGTCTTCAATTGTCATGGCAGCTGCGGGTGTTTCCACCATAATTCCAAACTCAATATTTTCTTGTGGTTTAAGTCCTGCTTGCCTTGCAATCTTTTTAGCCTGTCTTAACTCACTGTGATGCTGTACCAATGGCAACATTATACCTATATTGGTGTATCCCTGTTCGTGTAATTTTTTAATGGCCTTGAATTCTGCCAGTAGGATTTCTGGTTCGTCCAGTTCTCGGCGTATACCTCTCCAACCCAGCATGGGATTGTGTTCGTATGGTTCACCTTCTCCACCATCCAGGGATTGGAATTCATCAGTTGGCGCATCTAGGGTACGGTACCATACTGGTTTGGGGTAGAAGCTGTCTGCCACTTTAAGAATGTTTTCCACCAGTACTCTTACCAGTTCTGCTTCATTTCCTTCCTTTATGTATTTTTTGGGATGTACTCCTGTGGTGAGCATCATGTGTTCGGTTCTAAGGAGTCCAACTCCATCGGCTCCGGTTGCAGCTGCTTTTTTAGCTGCTTCTGACATACTCACATTAACTTTAACCTCAGTGACTGTGAGTGGTGCTTGTAACACTACAGTTGGTTCTTCGCTGGTTTCTTCCTTCTTCGCGGTTTCCACCAGTTTTCCTTCCCAGACTATTCCCTTATTTCCGTCCAGGGTCACTAGGCTGTTTTCTGGGAGTATTGATGTGGCTTCTCCTGTTCCCACAACACAGGGTATGCCCAGTTC
>JAHKLP010000002.1 GCA_020855015.1 Methanobacterium sp. | reverse complement strand
TAATATTGTCTCTCATATTACCTCTCCCAGTATAGCGGCAGGAATTGTTGGCACAGCCCTGGATCATCTTAACATATTACATAATACAGTTAGGGAAGTAAATGGAGATAATGATGTAGCAATGGTAACTGCTGGTTTCAACACCACCCAAATCAAAGGAAATAACCTGGAAGGAAATGGTGGTGGAATCGGTATGGTAATATGTTCATCTAATGGAACCATAAACTATAATCGGATTGCAAACTTCGAATCCTACATCCAGAACTTTTTATTCTCCAACTTCGGACCCAGTATCGATGAAATACTTAAACCCATTGACGATGCCATGAAAAACCATCCTGAACTGGAACCTATTCTAAAGCCAATAAGAGATGACCTGGACAAACTCTTCCATGAACTGGAAAACAGTAACACCAATGCCACCTACAACTGGTATGGTAACAACCGACCAGATGATGCTAAATTCTTTAAGGGGAATGGAACCTTAAACTACTATCCATGGCTGGTTTTAAAAATTAATGCCAACCCATCCACAATATCAGCAGGTCAAACTTCAACCATTACTGCTGATGTTTTTCATGATGTGGCTGGTGGTGATCACCGTGCTGATGCAGCTATGTTCTTCAGCGGCCCCCAAGTACGATTTACCACCAACCTGGGGAATGTGGGTAGTAAATCTGTAACTGTTCAATGGATTAATGGCCTTGCTACTGCAGTTTTAAGAGGAGATGAAGGTCCTGGTATTGCCACAGTAACAGCAACCGATTATCAAACAGTATCGACCATGGTAACTATCCTGGGTGCATCAAAAACATTCACATCAACTAATAAACTAACCATAGGAATGCAAAAAACTGGAATGCCATTAATATGGATAGTTCTGGCTATTTTGATAGTACTCGGCGGATTTATCGACACCAGAAAAAGATATTAAGGTATTTTAATTCCTTTTTCCCTAATTTTTAAAAGAGTAATAGGGCTATTTCATTATAAAAATAAATAAGGGTACAATAATTGCATATTCATCTATTTAATAATGCAATCATGTTGAATAAGTTTAATAAAATCTATAACCCTAATTCATAAAATAATTTTTTTAATGGATCAAAATGTGATTGTTATCAGTCAAATACTGGGCATTTATTTCTTTATTGGTACATTGAAGAGGATTTTACACGTTTTACATTCGTTAGTAGTAAAATCTTCATTTGATGATTTGAATACTATGTCATTTGAACCACATTTAGGGCAGGAGTTTCCTGAAGGGTTGGTACTCAACATAACAACAGGACCGGTAATTGAACAATTCAAAACCAAAAACTTTCTTAACATCATTACTGCCTCCGGTTTAGTAACAATAATTCTAGTTATTTACAAATATATTATGTTTATTCACATGCATTTAAACATTAAAGTGAAAAACAGAACAATAACAACATATATTATTAGAAATTTGATAATTTCAGATTATTTATCACCCAAAATAGGTATAAATCTGGGATTTATTGTGATTTACGAAAAAATTGTCTTTGAATA
This sequence comes from Methanobacterium sp., assembly GCA_020855015.1. GTDB lineage: Archaea > Methanobacteriota > Methanobacteria > Methanobacteriales > Methanobacteriaceae > Methanobacterium. The sequence continues at coordinate 32,667 of JAHKLP010000002.1, read as the reverse complement.
CATGGAGAAACAAAACAAATTCTCAATCCAGTTTTATCTTTGGTATTTGAATGAGGAATATTCGTTTGTAAATTTACTAATTGAATAATTTTACAGCTAACTGGATAAACTCAATAATCATCAATATTAAAATAAAAAACAAGAACAATATAATGAATTGTGTGGTTTTTCCCAGTCTTTTTAGAATAGCTGCCCCCTCCTCCATAAAATATCCATTGTACTGCATAAGAATGATATTCTATTCTTTCTTTATATTTTAACTCTTTAAAATCAATTATCTGTGATGAAAAGTATGGAAAATTCTAATAAAAACAACGAAATTTTACAATAAGTCTATTTAATGAAAATGAAAAGATAACCCGGAATTTATACCGGATGTTTTATTATCCTTTCTAATTTTTAAGATGTTTTAGTCTACTACTTCAGCAAAGGCAAAATTTCTGCGAACAGAATTAACTCTTATCTTTACTTCTTCACCTTCTTTAGCACCTGAAACAAAAACCACAAATCCTTCAATTCGGGCAATTCCGTCTCCATCTCTACCGGTGTCTTCAATCTTCACGTCGTACTCTCCGCCTTCATTAATAGGAGAAGAATTTCCTCTATCATTACTGTTACTACTTCCAAACAAACTTATCACTTCCAATTTTTGCCTAATAGGCAATATTCTATTGTTTTTCAAAGCATATAAACTAATTTGAAAACAATTTATTTAATGGATTTTTTACATTCGGATTATCCTGTTTTAAAACTAAAATAAATCTAAAATTAATAAAAAAAGGAATATTTTTTGGTTCTTTTTAAGCTGTTTTTTCCTAAATTTCCTGGAAACATGTTGCTATCAGTTTTTTATTCTCCTGATAGGCCTGAGTGTAAGTTGCCCATTCTGGAATCTCATACACCAATGTACGAATACCAGCTTTGGCTAGAGGATATGAAACCGGGAAGGTAGATGATCCGTGCTTGGAATAGACAGTGGCCCGATAATATGTGAATTCAGGTAGATTTTTTTCTATTTTCTCACCCAGAGCAACAGATGGGGAGTCCATTTTAGGAGTGGCAACATAGTATCCCTTCCCATAACCCGGGGCATGGTCGTGGCATATTATAACCAGATCAACATTGGATTTCTTAATATCCGGGATGATATAACTTGCTACAAGTCCTTCCCCACTGGTACGGCCCACATAAAAATTGTTGGGATTATTGGTGACGTTAACTCGGTAGTGTATAATTTCGTTGTGGGCTGATAAACTGTACTGGTCTATTACATCATTAACTGTTTTAATGGATAGTTTTTCGCGGGGATGCATTCCAGTGATAATAGCAATGGTCTTTTTATCTCCTGAAGAAGAATTAGATGCGGCAAAAACTTCTTTGGTGACTATTCCACGGTAATCAGAATCCAAGGTTGATGGTGTTCCTGAATTCCCCATAAGATCAGGCATGGTAAAGGCTATAAATCCAATACCCATGATCACTGCAAGTAATAATAGAGACACCCAGGCAAACCCTTTCCTGCTGCGACGTTTGGGCGTGTAATCAAGGGAGTATGAATAGACTAGTGTCCCTCCACAACGACAGGTATCAAAGTCGTCAGGGGATTCATCTTCTCCCAGCTCGTAGTAGCCACCACATCTTTGACATATCAAGTAAGGCATAATAATCTTTATAGGATGAAAGATTCATTTAAGCTTTTTCCCTATCTACCGATTTTTATCAACAAAAAAGTAATAAAATTCCGTAATTTATAAGCTCTTAATATAAGATGTACTAAAACTTTTCATAATTTAAATAACAGGCATATATTGTACTTTTTGATCATGCACTTGTGTATCGTTGCTTTATCCAAACACTTATTTTTTTTACGAACTGTTCTGGATTCAATTTTTAAAGCATTACTCTGTAATATATATGTAGCAAATATGATCTGTTTAATGATTAGTGGAGGGTCTAGTCATCAACTCCAATAAATCAGAGTCTATTAAGAAACCTTTTTATGATAAAGAAGAACTTAAAAGAGCTTTAATTAATGCCAATTACATTCCGGACGATAATATAATTATTTCCCTTTTTTTATCCCTTGAACTGGGAAAACCCATCCTGGTTGAGGGGCCACCTGGAACCGGGAAAACTGAGCTTTCAAAATCTGTTGCACGGGCGTTGGACCGGGATTTTTTCCGAGTGCAGTGCTATGAGGGAATTACCTTTGAACAGATGGTGGGTGAGTGGAATTATCAGAAGCAATTATTGCACCTGGAGATGTCCCGTCTTAAAGAAAATAATATTCCCGGGGATGTGGATAGGGATGTTTTTGGCGAGGAATTCTTTATAAAAAGGCCATTACTACAGGCATTTATTAATTCTTCCCCCTCAGTATTGCTTATTGATGAACTGGACAAGGCAGATGAAGAGGTGGAAAGCTTCCTTCTCCAGGCACTGGGTGAAAAAGAAATAACCGTCAATGATCTGGGAACATTCACCCTTAAAAATGATTTGGTAGTGATTTTAACTTCTAATTCCCAGAGGATGCTCCTTGACGAGACCAGGGACAGGTGTCTTTTCCTTTATATTGATTATCCAACACCTGAAAGAGAAATGGAAATAGTCAAGTCACTGATTCCCGATGCACCTCATATGCTGGTTGAGAAAGTGGTGGGTCTTATCCAGAGGATCCGAAAACTTGATCTAATTAAAAAACCATCTATCAGGGCAACTGTGGACTGGATCAGAACTCTGATCACCACTGGAGATCTGGAAGCCAGTGATGAATCTCTTAAAAGAACGGTTCAGGTGGTGTTAAAGTCGGAGGAAGATCGCAAGAAGGTCCAATCCACGATATTTAAGTCACCCAAATGAATATCAAAGATATTATTAATGGTTCCTGTGAAAACTTATGGAAAAAATAGTCGATTTTTCGGGATTATTGCGAAAAAATGGGATTCCTGTAAGTATTAGAAGCACCTATACTGGTCAGCAGGTGCAAGAATTAATTGGTGAGGATGATCCTTACTTTAAAAATGCTCTGGCTTCTGTTTATATCAAGGAACACAAACACGGGGAGACTTTTGACCGTCTTTTTGATGAATTTTTCCAGGGCTTTTCCAAAGAGGAGGGTGGAGATGACGAGGATGAATCATCTGCAAAATCCCAGAAGAGCATATGGTCACCGAAAAGCAAGGAAAAATGGGTTATTTCACACAAAGAAGATGATTCTGATTACAAGGCACGTGAAATCAGTTCTAATGAAATAAACTACCATCCTCCACTGGAGGAGTATGATCAAACCCAAAATGAGGTGGATCTTCTTTCCAGAGATATTAATACCTTAAATTCTTTTGAACCGGAACTTTTCGGTTTATGTCAGAAGATGGGTAAAAAGATCGCCATGGTGCGCAGCAGGCGCCAGAGACAGGCTCGGATAATGCGCCCTGATGTCCGCAGAACCATTCGTAAGAATCTGCAGTATGGTGGTGCTCTGATTGATCTGGTTAAAAGCAAGCCTAAAGTGAAAAAGAATCATCACTTCTTCTTAAATGATGTCAGTGGTTCCTGTGACTGGATAAGTAACTGGTTCTTCTGCCTGGTTTATGCAGCTCAGAATTCTTTCAGAAGAGTGCGAGTTTTTGATTATGATAATAAATCAGTTGAAACAACCGTGGCTATGGATGAGCCTAATATGATGGATGCTTTTATCAAAGTAAGAGATATAAGGCAAAAAAATATGATGATCCACGGAACCAGTAATATGTACCAGGCCTTCGAATCATTTCTGGATAAGGTGCAGCTTAACCGCAGAACCACAATGATGATCCTCACTGATTGTCGGGACTGGGGTGGTCCTAAAAAGGATGGGATACCCCGGAGTGCTGAGTTGATGGAGATTATGGCCATTAAATGCCGGAAGGTTATGGTTTTCAACCCGGAGGATAGGAAGAAATGGGATGTTGTGGATAGTTGTGTTTCGCATTACCGGGATGCGGGGGCAGAGATCCATGAAGTGAGAAATCTCAACCAGCTGGCCATGTTGGTGCGTGATATTTAATAGTTATAACTTAAGTCCCCATGGCTTGGATCAGATCATCAGTTAAAATAAGAAGCTTCTTTCTGCTTGATAGATCCCCCTAAATTTCAACAATCTTTTGATAAGCATCCATGTTTCCATGGATGTCGGTTACAATTAAAGCAAGACTCTGATGTGGCATTTCTACCACATCCACCCACATGATCTTTCATATAACTATTTACTTTAGTTATTTTTTATTTTATCTAAATCTTAAGAACTGCTACTGCCAAAGAAGTTTTCCAATGTGACTACTTTATCGTTCCCTAACTCACGGGGAGGTTCAAGGACCTTAAATTCCATTCCCTGCTCTTCCAGTAACTGCAAAGCATCATCAGTGGCTGATGGGGCCACCAATACTCCCCTCACCCTTTCTTTATGGTCGCTGAAACAGTCCACATACCTTCTCAGCTGTTTAACTGCATTGGTACCGGCTTTTCTGCTTTTTAGTTCCAGAATAGTGATATTCCCATCCAAGTCTTTGCCCATTATATCAATGAATCCCTGGGGAGTGTGATACTCCCTTGAGGTGGGTCTGAAACCTTTTTCAATTACCTCGGGATCCTTGAATATAAGGTCCCCCATATCTGCCTCGTAACCTGCCAGTTGAAGACTTTCGGAATCCTCTCCAATGAAATAAGACACCATGTGGGCATGTAATATTTCCGCTTCCAATGATTCCGAAGGGTTTCTCCTTACTCCCCTAACTTTAACCATTCCCTGATGAATATTGACAGTGACCTTAGTTTTGGGTGGTTGCCAATTGACTGGTTCCAGATTCCGGTCCTGGTGGATTATAAATGATCCATCCGATTTTATGAGGATAATTCTGTCTCCCAATCCCAGGCGACTGGTTGCTCTTCCATCATAATAAACGCGACAGGATGCCATGATAGTAATAAAAGCCCTTTTTGATAATCCTTCATTAATAATCTCCAATACCCGTTCCATATCTGGGTTTTTTTCTTCAACTACTTTCATGATATGAATTTCAGAGCTAATAATAGAAATAATTCACTATCATAATAATTTAAGTATTATATTTATTAATAAGCATATTAATAGAGGTTTTCCACCAATTAAGAGGACTATCCCAACCCAAACACTATCAAACAGCAAGATAAATATAAAAAGCTCATATACAATCTAAATCTGGATTTCAATATATTTAAAAACTGTATTTTTGTCGTCAATTAATTTCTTTAATTAGGATATACAAAACATAAGATTGAACCCAATTTTCATCTGGAAAGAAATTATTGGGAATGAAAATGTCATCTAAACATTACACCATAACCACGGAACTTTCAGACATCCACCTGGAAGAAACTCTGGATTTTATTGAGGAATATTTCCTACGACCCCAAGGGGAATATTATCATAGTGCCAATAAAAGCTTTGTAAATGGTGTAGCACACCTAAATTTCACTGCAATTAATGAAAAAGAGAAATGGGAAGTTTTGGTAGAACTTCAAGCAACAAACCCCTTCAGGGTGAAAATGACACCGGTGAATAACCAGCATAATACCGATATCACCCAAAAAATGGACCTTATAGAAGAAGAACTGCTTATTGCTGTACAGGTTTACGAGGACGCAATTCGCCAGGCCACACTTTACTTCGCCTGGGTTGAAGGGGAAGAAAACATTCCCGAAGCACCCCCCACCCGTAGGAAAAAATTTTCATTCCGTATCTTTGGGAGTAACATGATCCTGATCTACTTACTCTTTTTCGCAGTTAACATTGTACTGTTTCTTTCATTAGGTATTGTAATGGCAATCATTGCAATATTGGCAGTGCAGCTGGTTGTTGTACTATTATCAGATAAGATACTACTCCGTACCAGTGATTGGAACATCACCCCTGAAAATCCCAGGGTTCATATCCTGGAGTACCAGCTCCCCCTTGATGATTATCTTAAATTTCAGGAAAAGTTTGGCAAAGATATGATTATCCAAATGAAAGAAAAAATTTACCAGAAGAGTCTTGCTGTGGGTCTGGAGCCCACCTGTGAGATAGGGGAAGATGTATTCGCCGAATATGGCTTCCAATGCAATGCCGATCTGAGGGTTTCCAAGGTGGTTGATATTTACAGCATAGTTAAAGAAGCTGCCAGTAAATTCAATATAACCATGCCTAAAGTTGCATTAACTAACACGATGATTGCTAATGCCGCAGCAACTGGGCCCAGTCCAAACAGGGGCCTGGTGCTTATAACCACCGGACTTTTAGTGCAGCTGGAGGAGGATGAGATATTATCAGTTATTGGTCATGAAATGGGTCATCTATCTGGAAGAGATCCCCTCATACTTTTCAGTATAATTTCATTGGAATTTATACTCAGATTCAGCATACTCTATCCGGTAGTAGCTTTATCTCCTTTACTCTATCTTATTGTGGCATTGGGGCTTATATTTTTCATTGCCAAGTTCTTTGAAACCAGGGCGGATCTTTTATCAGCCATGAAAATTGGTCAACCCCAGGTCTTAGCCGAGGCACTGCGCAAAATAGGTTATAACCGTCTCCTTACTGAAAGGATTTCACCAACCCGATTTCCAACCTGGATTAATTTCGATCCTCACCCCCCAATCTATTTCCGTATCGATCGTTTAGAAAACATGAAAACACCATTAAAAGTAAAAGACCCCCTAATACGATCAATTAAAGATGTCTTCAGCGGCTTTAAACATTCCCTTAGAATTAAATAAATTAATATTCCTAAGAACTAAGGCTGCTGATAAGATATGGAATGAATATTTTATAGAATAGAGGAAATAAGCATTAAAACATATGGTAGCAGCGGAGAAATGACGATGCAGGTGGACGTTGATTTTGTGGATAAATTAGATAATGGATGGAAGGTCCGTCTTAACGTTAAATTATCCGCAGACGAACTTTCAAGATTAGATCACGAGTCAGTAAATACATTTAAAGATTTTAATATAAGCTTAGAAGGTTCTAACTTATATTTCGATTGTTTCTTAAACACAGAAGAACCATGGGAAGATGAACCATTGGAGGAGCTTCTTAAAGCTATTAAAATCGAAGTTGAATACCATGCTAAGGCTTTTTTAGAATAGTGACTCATTATGAAAGGCTAAGAAATAATATTAACCCCACCCAATTACGGATTTAGCCTATAGGATTAATTGATGGGATGGTTCATGATTTTATTACCTTAAAGATGAGTCTTAAAACTTCAATTAGACTGGCTATTATGAGGGCAACCATTCCGAAAATAAGGATTATTTTCAAAATTATTGTGTAGGCTGCCTGGCTGAAAATGAATGGGAATATTGTGTACAGGTAGTAACAGACCAAAAAGGATAATATATTCAATATTATCTTCACCAGACTGCGGAACCATCCGGGATGGTAAGCTAAAAATATTAGATTGACAATGATTGTTGCACAGATGGAGATGTTGAAAATCCATAAAACATCCTGGAATGATGACGTGATGAAGCTGAGATTCCAGGATAGCAGATTGTTAACAATGTATAAAATGATTATATTACCGATAATGGCCACTATAAATTCAGATTTACTGACATCTTTTTCTTCAAATATTTTTTTCAAAAAATCTTTTATTTTCTCTTGATTATTGCCATCTCCAGATGTTTCAGTCATATTATCCACCGTAAACTTATTGAATATGGTTATGATGTTTGTGTTGTATATTTTTTTCTTAATAATTTCAGATAATTATATTTTAAAATCTCATTTTCCCCTCATCATCAGTGTAACCACAGCTCCCATTGCACTGGAAACTGCAAATATTAAAAATGAAACATGCAATCCTTCCATGAAAAGAGGATAAGTGTTGGGTAATAATTGAACCGTGCCCATGTACCCAGTTAATATAGAAAGTAGAACCCCCAAACTCACAGTCTGACCTACATATACCATTGTGGAAAGAGTTGCTGAACCAACACCATAAAATCTGCTTGATAAAGATTCAAGAAAATTACGATTAGTTGGAGCTGAGAATAAGCCCACACCAACACCCACCATTAACAGGCCAACTATGACCAGCACCAATGATGATCTTTCACCTAAAAATGCCAGTAAGAGAAGGCCGAAAGTGCAGATAACTGCACCCACAATATTTAGACGTTGTTTATCATCTCTATCAGCCATACGCCCCACTAATGGTGATAAAAGTGCCACGGCTAGTGGTTGTACTGCCAGGATAAGTGCTGTTGTAAGGGTATCCAGGCCTCGCAGATCCTGCAGGTAGAGACTCAACAGTGTCCACATGGCTGAAGTGGAAACCGTGACCAGAAATAGCGCAACCCCAGAAAAACTGGTAGTTCTATTTTTAAATATGTCCAGTGGAATGACAGGACTCGGACAACGTATTTCTATCATAAAAAATAACAGAACACCTAATAACCCCATGATAAGCATTATTTTTCCAGAAAAATCACTCAATGTTGAGATGCCATACATCAACACAGAAAGTGAAAATATATAAATTACCGTTCCTAAAATGTCGAATTTTTCTCCATCAGCGCTTTTCCATTCTCCCGGAAACTTGGCCAGTATCAATGCTAATAAGAATAATCCAATGGGAACATTGGCCAGGAATATGCTTTCCCATCCTAAATGCTGTGCCAGGAATCCACCTAAAAGAGGTCCAAGGAACAAACCGACATAAACAGCAGTCAGATAAATTCCCAGCACCTCCCCCCTACGTTTTTGGGGGAAAATGGAAATAAGAAGGGCCACTCCGGTGGCAAAAATCATTGAACAGCCCACGCCCTGCAGGAAGCTGAAGAAAATAAGCATCAAACCGGTGCTCGAAAAAACAGCCAGTAAAGATGCAAGAGTATAGATAGTTACACCGTAGGTGAAAACTTTCTTCCTGCCGCGGATATCGGCCAGTCTACCGAACGGTAAGACCAGGGCAGCGTTGGCCAGGACAAATGCTGTGGGAATCCATCCCAGTACCAGAATATTAACGGAAAGGTCATTCTGGATAAGTGGAAGAGCCAAGCTAAGGGATGACCCCATGAAAGGAATTAAAAAAGAGCTTACAGCCACCAAGATAAGACTCAATTTTTGGACTGATACTGCTGATGCTGTTTTGACTGCGCCAGTAACCATAACATCCCCTATTTAATGCTGCCAGATTCTGTATACTAAAATATAATTATTTTATTCATGAAATATAGTATTTGCGGGATATGAACCCATATTTATTTTTAAAAAAGAATTTACTACTATAAATTTTTCAAGATGTTTTGTTGTGTTTATCTCAGAATAGTACTGGTTACCGGAATAGTACTGGCTTTTCAGATAGTAGTAATGCTCAATGGTTTTACCGTCACTTATCATGCATTCGGATTATAGGAATACAAATTATAAAAGAGGTTATAGAAGATAATAAAATAAACAATCCATTAGAAAATGTGGATTAACAATGCAATAAAATAATATCTATAAGATCATTAATATCCCTCCTTACTGCACTATGTATGGGAGAAATGATTATGAGTATTGAATGTCCTTACTGTGAAAAATTGGAAGATTATAATTTTGGAGATCCACTTATCCAGACTGAACACTGGATAGTTTTTCTGGCCCCTAATCAGAGCAACCTGGCCACCTGTGTGGTTGCCTTAAAACGCAGCCAAAAGACTTTATCTGGCCTTGAAGAGCAGGAATGGGAGGATTTCATCCAACTTCTCGGGCGGATGGAAAAAGCAGTTAAGACTGCATTTGATGCTACATTATTCAACTGGGGTTGCCTTATGAACACTTTTTACCTGGAAGATTCTTTAGATCCTCACCTGCACTGGCATTTCATTCCCAGATACAATCATCCTGTAGAATTTGCCGGCCATACCTTTGAGGATCCTCACTTTGGTTTCATGCGACCCCGTCCACCTAAAAATATCTCAGAAGACGTGCGCAATAAAATAGCTGAGAAGATTAGAGAGCTTCTTTGATGAGATCCCCATTACGGAGAATGAGGAGTATTGATGGAAATATAGGAATGTTGATAATAAAAATAATAAAGATAAAAATATTGGATAAAAAAAATAGACATTATTCTTCTTCTTTTAAACGTTCATTAAGCTCCTGTATGGCCTCTTCCACCTGAAGGCGAACGTACCATTTTTCGTCATCCATAGCCGCTAGTAGGGGTTTAATAGCGCGTTCATCACCTATTTTGCCCAGGGCTCCTGCTGCGTGCCTGCGTACACTAACATCACTGTCCTTCAGTGCTTCGATAAGCGCTGGAACCGCTTTCTCATCACCGATCATGCCCAGTGCTTCTTCAGCAGAGCTGCGAAAACCTAGGTCCCAATCTTTAAGAGCTTCTATTAAATGATCAACTGCTCGTGGATCCCCTAAATGACCAAGAGCAATTGCCACGTTGTTTCTGATTTTTTTATCTTGTAATGATTCTAAAAGTGGTATTAACGCCCTTTCATCTCCTATTTCACCCAGTGCCTCAGCAGCATGTTGACGTACATACCATTTCTCATCCCTAAGTGTATTTAGAAGGAAGGGTGTAGCATCAATAATGCCTATTTTTCCAAGAGAACTGGCAGAGTTCCACCTAACATCAGGATCATCATCTTCCAACGCATCAATTAAGGCCTTAACTACTTTTTCTTCTTTGAATCTTCCCAATGCCCTGGCTGATAAGGCCCGATTTTTTTGATTCCCCTTTTTCAGAGTCTTGATCAGTCCCCCAACATCTTTTTCATGTTCAAGTTTTTCCACGTCTGGGTTGAAACTCCTATCAAAAATACTCATACTTTATACCCCCTTCCTCCATTTTTAATCTGTATAATCAATCCCACCTCTTTATTTTCACTATTTAGAATATTCTCTATATTTTTCAAGAAAATCCTGAGCATTGGGGTAATGATCAATAAATTCAACGAATTTTTTAAACTTACGTAAAGTGGAAACATCCATTACATGTTCCATGGAACATGCATCCTTTTCAGCCACCTCTTCATCCACCCCCAGAAGTATCAGGAAATCTTTAAGAAGTTGATGTCGGTAACTGACAATCTCACCAATCCTGAGTCCCTCCTCTTTTAATTGGATGGTGCCGTAACGTTCATAAGAGACCATATTCATCTTGGAAAGTTTTTTAACTGCTTCGACAACACTGGGAGGTTTCACTCCTAAGCTTTTGGCCACATCTTTCACCCGGATGGTCCCTTTTTCCTGCTCCAGAAAATACATAGTTTCCAGGTAATCTTCCACACTCCGAGTGATTTTTGGTGAATTAACAGTCATCATATTAATTTTGTTTTTTTTATTCTATTAAATTTTATCTTTCCAGCTAAAATATGAAACATAAAGATCAAAAACAAGTTTCAAATGCCACTTGCAAACTGTGTATGGAAAATCCTTATAAAGTCGGATATAGATAGATGATGTAAGATTGGTGAATATTAGATAAAAATTGAAAAGTTTCCAGTGAGGAATGTATCATATGCCCAACTTTGATGTTGAACTAGCCGTTTTTAGCAGCATAATACTGGGTCTCATCCTGGCATTCTTAAATATTGGTGGAATATTTGCCCTGGTGTTGGTTGGCTTTCTAGCGGTATTCCTGACCAATGAGGAAGAAGCAAACTATAAGATTGGGGCAATAGCAGCTGTCGCGCTGTACTTAATTTATTTTGTGATATCTACATTCACATCTCCTAACATTCCTTATCAACTTCCCAGTCCATTGGTAATTGGCTTGGGCTATGCTTTCGAAGGTTTATTAACCCTTATATTAGGTTTTTTTGCAGGTTTGCTGATTTATGGATTGATGGGTGCTGTCGGAGGATATTTCGCAGACAAACTCTTTAAACCACAGGACAAACCAAAAAGACCTAAATCTCAGAAACGCCGTAAAAAAATTGTTAAACGAAAATCTAAACCACAAAGAAGAACTCTTCAGAGAAGAAATATTCAATGAAGGTTAAATAATGGCCTGAGATAATATGAAAAATGTGATAGTAGTGGGATCAGGTGCTGGTGGAGCAGCTGTTGCCAGAGAACTTGCTTTTTATGGAATTAATGTAACCCTTCTAGAAAAGGGAAGGCCTATTCTAACAGAAAATGCACATCAATGTTACGACAACCTTGATGTGGGTGTGGAGCTCCTTAAAGCCACCTGTTTAGGGGGTACTACCCTGGTGACGGCTGGCAATGCTGTGCGTTCTTGCCAGGAAGAGTTGGAAGCAATGGGTATTAACCTTGAAAATGAATATTGGGAACTTGAGCGTGAATTGAATATTGGCCCACTTCCTGACACTCATTTTGGTGAAGGCACCTTAAAGATTATGGATGCTGCGTCTTCTCTTGGTTTGTCCATGGATAAAATGCCTAAATTTATAAACCCACGTGAATGCATTCCCTGTGGTAAATGTTCTTTTGGGTGTCCCCGTAATGCTAAATGGAGTTCACTTAACTATTTAGAGGAAGCTGAAAATTTTGGGGCTAAGATAATTGAAAATTCACCAGTAACCCGGATTGTGGTGACTGATGGACAGATCAGTGGCGTTTATAGTCATGAGCAAAAATATATGGCGGATATGGTTATATTGTGTGCTGGTGCTGTGGAAACACCTCGATTACTTGGTACTGCAGGTCTGGTGGCCGGTGAACATCTTTTTGTGGACACCTTTGTCACTGTAGGCGGAGTTCTTAAGGATATAGATTTTCACAAAGAAATATCCATGAATGCCCTGTATATGGGAGATGGATTCATACTGTCTCCTCACTATTCCAGTTTAATCAATTCCAGGATTGGGAAAAATGTTACTAGTGAAAAGGACATCCTAGGTATGATGGTGAAGATCAGGGATGAACGATCTGGGTGTGTGGGGGATAGTACTGTTATTAAAAATAACACATCCCATGATGTTGGTCTGATAGCTGAAGGATCATCCCTTGCTGGGGCCATCCTGACAGAAGCAGGAGTCGATCCTGGTAGTTTTGTTTCTACTCCGGCCCGGGGCGCTCATCCAGGTGGAACAGCCGCCATTGGAGAGGTTGTGGATGAGAATCTGGAAACAGAAATAAGTGGTCTTTTCGTGTGTGATGCCAGTGTTTTACCAAGTGCACCTGGTGCACCTCCAGTTTTAACTATTCTAGCCCTTGCAAAGAGATTATCTAAATATATAAGCAAAAATTAATTTTTGTTGAATTAATATCAAAATCGGTTGTCTATATATTATTTTACAAAATTAATGACTCAGATCACCTATTTTTCCCTTATATGATTTATTGGATTAAATATGGTTTTATAGTAAAATCATGATTTGCTTGGTACATCATCGTCTAAAGGTATTTCTTTAAGGAAGAATGCAATAATTAATCCTGCAAATGCCAGCACTATGGCCACGAGAAAAATATTCTGGATGGAAAGTGCCAGGGATTGAGTTTTACCTAGAGTGACTGTGGATGAATTTGCCAGGGTAAAATTCATTATGTATCCAAAAACTGGAACAAATACAATAGTGCCCATATTCCTGAAAAATCGCATGGATGCGGTTACAATACCTATTTCTCGTAGTGGAAATGCATTCTGCACTGCTATATTAAATAGGTTATAGGCCATTCCAGAACCAATACCAAGGATCGTTGAATAGATTATTAACATATAACATGATGTATTAGGGTTCATTGTGGCCAGAAGCATGACTCCTATTCCAGTAATGATGAATTCAGCTAGGACCAGCTTTTTATATTTTCCAGTCATGGATATTATTTGTCCAGTAATTATTGAGGACAGGGTAAGGCTTAGCATCATAGGGATCATTAGAAGACCTGAATTTGTAGCACTCATACCTAAAACGCCCTGTGCAAATAATGGGACGTAAATTATTCCACTAAACATTAAGGCACTTGCTAGGAAACTTTCTAAGGAGGAGATTCGGAATATTGAATTTAAAAATAGATATAAGGGTAGGATAGGTTCGACAGCTTTTTTCTCAGCCAAAATGAATAATATGAACATAAGTAGCGAGAATATTATTAGTATTGCTATTTCTACAATTGGATGCGGATTTACATTACCTAGAAATGTTATTGCTAGAAACAGGGCTGTTAAAGCCAATGTAAAGGTGATGATCCCCGAAAAATCTATTACTTTTTTAACATCCCTTGATTTGAAGTTGGGAAGGGAATAACAGATTAGGGTTACAGCGGTTATCCCCACAGGAACATTCACCAAAAACACCCATCTCCATCCTAAAGTATCGGTTATAACACCACCAAGAATTGGCCCTATAACATCTGCCAGTCCAAATACTGATCCCAGTATTCCCATGTATTTGGCCCGTTCACGGGGGTTGAACATTTCTCCAACCACAACGAAGGGGAGGGATAGTAGAATTCCCCCACCGATTCCTTGAATTGCTCTAGCTACTATCAATTCAAACATGTTGGTTGCAAAACCACATATAACAGAAGTTATGACAAATATGATGATCCCGGGAATCAAAACCTGTTTCCTACCGTAGATATCAGATAATTTGCCAAAAAGGATTAATGAAATGGTTGAAGTCAACATGTAAGATGAAAATGGCCATGCATAGTATTCCATCCCATTTAGACTTTGGATTACCTTGGGCATGGCTGTTACTATGATTGAATAATCAAAGGCAGCTACAAGAAGTCCCACCATTAATCCGGCCATAACCAGGATTATTTGGTTTTTAGCAAGATTGTAATGGTTTTCATAATTCATGATTATCACATGGTCAATTTTTAGAAGATATAACTCTAATTTTTAGGGTATTTAAGGGAGAAATTGCTTTTTAATGCAGATTAATGGCTAAAGGATTTAAAATAGAGTTATTTACTGAAAATCATTTTTCTTTAAAAAACATTTTAGTTCGCATCTCTCCTAAATTTGATACTATTCGTGATAAGTCACTCCCAGGAATACTAACCATTATATCTTCCGGATTGATATCCATATTTTGCCTTGCAGCAACATCACCCAATCCATAAGTGACTTTTCCAGCCATATATGGTGCTGCTGCCATTGAACTGCATACTGGTGCGGCATCGGCACCTAAGCCGTGTTCCCCTGAATCATATGCATTGGCATGGAGAATTTCCATACCCTGTTTAGCATTGCAAACCACAAATACCACATCTGGTTGAAACTCTGCCTTATTTAGCGGAGCAAAAATAATAGAATTAAAAATTCCAGGGGTGATGTATGTTTCATTTTCCCTTGAACGCTGAACTGCAGGAATACTCTTATACAGGCCTTTTTTTACCATAAATGCTCCGCTTTGGACATTTGCAGGGTATTCGCCCATGTCTTTAAGTCCAGAATACCTTGCACCACCCATGCATTCTTCCTCTTCTAGGGTGGTATAGAATATTTCTCCATCCATGGCTTTGGTTAGTTTTTCGCAGAATCTTGATTTACCTTCCTCTTTTTGAACATTTTTTGGCTGGCCTACAGACCATTTTATGGCTACTGGTTGATTTTCTAATTTTAAAAGTTGGTTTAATTTTTCTCCTGATTCATTATAATTCATATTTAACGCCTCTTTTACACTTTAAAGCTGATTTTTATACTAATCCGTATCCTTAACTATCATATGAATAAATAGATCCCCTATATCCTTGCTGAATTTCTCATCATCAATTCCCCTGTTTTCTAACAGCTCTTTGGCCCAGTCGCCCATATTTACCTTACCATTGTATATTACTGATAGGAGAATAGTTGCTTCTGTGGGATCAACATCTGGTCTGATTTCGCCTTCTTCTATGCCCTTTTGTATGAAATCAATTCCGATGGACATTATTTCTTTGAATAATTCCCTTACTTCTTGGAACTCTTCACTACTGCTCATTTTATCCATATCAAATTGTTTTCTGATGGAGGTGGGGGAATATAAAAGTCTGAAATAATCAGGATATTTATTTGAAAAATCCCTATTGGCTTTTCCATATAATTTAAACTTTTCTAAACCAGTATTTCCTTTTTTAACCTCTTTTTTAACCATTTCTGCCCAAATTCTTATGCCGCGTAAAACTATAGCAAAGTACAATGATTCCTTGTTTTTAAAATACAAGTAAAGTGTACTTTTTCCAAGACCAATTTGTCCTGCTATTTCATCCATCGAAACTTGATCAAAGTCCCTATCGGCTAATAGTTTCCGTGCAGCATCTATAATATCGTTTTGACGTTGCTGTCTTTCTCTTTCCTTCCATTTTGTCAGTGCCATATGATTCACCCCTGCACAAATGACTGTTAGATCACAACATGACCATAATATCATATTTATGACTAGCTAGTCAGTAATATAACTAGTAGTCAGTAACTGTATATAAAGATTGTGTTAAAAAACAACAAAACATCAAAAAAATGATATTAATATCAACTGAAGATTATGTTATACGATATGAGAACTATCTGATTAAACATTAGGAGGTTATAAAAATGTGTCCACTAGTTAAGATAGAAATTAGGAAGGGGAAGAGTGCTGAATATAAAAAAGCCATTTTAGATGGAGTTCATAATGCATTGGTGGATGCATTTAAGATACCCGAAAGTGACCGGTTTTAAGAGAATCTACGAATTGGATAAAGCTGATTTTGAATGTCCACCTGACCGAACAGACCAGGTGACAATTATACAGATCCATATTTTTCCGGGACGTAGTCTGGATGCAAAAAGGAAACTTTATTCGAATATAGTACAGAATTTGGGTGATAAGCCTGGAATTAATGGCCGTGATATTATGATCATCTTAATGGAACCACCAATGGATAACTGGGGAGTTCGAGGAGGTAAACCTGCCAGTGAAGTTGATTTTGATTTTGATATAGATGTTTGATTTGTTAAATTCCCTTTTAACTTTTTTTTAGGAATTTATCCTAACATGATATTTTTTTGTTATATTAACACAACAAAATAGCGAAGTTTTATTTTATGTTTCTCTGGTTTATAAAAAATGAATAAAAATAATAAAAAATAGACTTCCTCCAGATTAATACTGGAGGAAGCATTATTATTTAAATAGCCCTTTACGGAGGCGGTGTGCTATTTAAATAAATTTGATATATCTCTTTATTAGGTGGGTAACACATCCCTACCATAGGTTTCATTGAGGACCTGTGCCAGCCCGACATATACTGCGGCAAAGCCAGTAAATATTCCTTCGTATCCCGCGATTAAAGCTATAGTGGCGTTACCAGTCACATCCCCAATCGCCAGGAGGAAGAACAATATTGCCAGTGCTCCGAAGATTACTTGCAGTCCGCGGCTGAGTTTTAAGGTTCCAATGAACATTACCAGTGTAAATAATCCCCACATAGCAAGATATGATGCCACTGCCAGTTCATCAGGGGCTTCTGCCAGGTTCATTTTGGGGAGTACCAGGAGGAGTACGAAGCTCCACCAGAACAGTCCATATGATCCGAAGGCAACAGTTCCGAAGGTGTTTCCCTTCTTGTATTCCATGGCACATGCCATAATCTGGGCAATTCCCCCATAGGCTATTCCCATGGCCAGTATCATACTATTCATTGGGAAAAGCCCGGTGTTATGTATGTTTAACAATACTGTAGTCAATCCAAACCCTAAAAGTCCTAGAGGTGCCGGGTTAGCTGTTAAATCCTCTATTGCGACTAGCTTTTTATTTTCTTCCATACTATCATACCCCAAAGGGTTTTATTTACTTTAATTTAACTAAAATCACTCCTATTTCCATGTTTTTGGTTTATTCTTCCAGAGTGGAAGTGTCACCCAGATCCTCGCCCATTTCCTGGGCACGGAGAATCCTTCTCATGATCTTACCACTCCTGGTTTTGGGGAGTTTATCAACCTGCACTATTTCACCAAGGACTGCAACCGGCCCCAGTTCATATCGTACATGTTTTTTAAGATCCTCAATGAGCTGTGTCTTGAGTTCATATCCTTCTCGAAGGATGATGAAGGCCTTGATGACTTCACCCTTAATTGGGTCAGACTTTCCAATAACTGCTGCCTCAGCAACTGCTGGGTGACCCACAAAGGCTGATTCAACTTCTGCAGAGCCTATACGGTGACCAGCAATCTTGAGAACATCATCACTTCGTCCCTGTATCCAGAAATATCCATCTTCATCCTGGCGGACCATATCCCCTGCTTTATAGATGCATCCAGGGAACTCGTTCCAGTAAACATCCTTGAATCGTTTTTCATCCTTGTATAATGTGCGGAACATGGCAGGCCATGGTTTTTTGATAACCAGGTATCCTCCTTTGCCCTCAGGTACTGGATTGCCTTCTTCATCAACCACATCGGCATCGATGCCGGGTAGTGCTCTGGTTGCTGATCCTGGTTTTACAGGCGTTACCGGTAGCGGTGATATCATGTGCATTCCTGTTTCTGTTTGCCACCATGTGTCCATGATGGGGCATCGTTCTTTACCAACGTTTTTGTAGTACCACATCCAGGCTTCTGGGTTTATTGGTTCTCCAACTGTTCCCAGGATTCGTAGAGAGTCCAGATTATAGAGGTTGGTGTACCTTGTTCCGAATCTCATGAGGTGTCGGATGGCTGTGGGTGCTGTGTAAAATTTGGTGACTCCGTATTTTTCTACGATCTTCCACCATACTCCAGGGTCAGGATAATCAGGCGCTCCTTCATAAACTACGGTGGTGGTTCCCAGTAAGAGGGGTCCATATATCACGTAGCTGTGTCCTGTGATCCAACCTATGTCTCCAGTACACCACCATAGATCATCACTGTGAATGTCGAATACGTTGCGGAGGGTGGTTGCTGCACCTACCATGTAACCAGCCGTTGTATGCATTACTCCTTTAGGTTTTCCCGTACTTCCAGAGGTGTAGAGGAGGAAGAGAGGATCTTCTGCATCCATGTGTTCGGGTTCACATTCTGCTGGTTCACCATCCACCAGTCTTTCGTAGATGATTTCTCTCCCAGATAATTCGGATATTTTTATTGGTGTTCCAGTGTGGTTGACCACTATTATGGTTTCAACTGTGGGACACTGTAGTATGGCTTCATCTGCAATGGTTTTTAAATTGATGATTTTTCCTCTTCGGTATGTTCCGTCGGCAGTAAAGAGTACTTTTGCTTTAGCATCGTTGATACGTTCCACGAAGGCTCCGACACTGAGTCCAGAATATATAACGCTGTGCACTGCACCTATCTTGATGCAGGCCAGTAGTGCTATTAAAAGTTGTGGGCACATGGGCATATATGTGGAGACCGTGTCTCCCTTCTTCACCCCTAGATTTTTTAGTGCATTGGCCAGTTTGTTCACCTGCACGTATAGTTCATAGAAGGTTATTTTTTCCTCTTCTCCACGTTCATTGATGTAGAGGATTGCTACCTGATTTCGTTTTTCGGTTTTTATCCAACGATCTACTGCATTGTAGGTTAGATTAATCTTACCTCCTACAAACCATTTGTAGAAAGGTTTGTTGGATTCATCGAGAACTTTATCCCATTTTTTGAACCATTCAAACTGTTCAGCCTTTTCCGCCCAGTATTTTTCCAGGTCTTTGCCCTTTTCGATTTCTGCTTCCCAATCTTTAACGTGGGCTCTTTTTTTAATTTCTTCACTTGGTTCGAAAATCCTTCTTTCATCAAGAAGGACTGTGGTATCATGTACCATTCTTCTCCCGCCTTTTTTTAATTATTTAAATTGGTTTTTAACTGTGATGATAACTAAGCTCCTCTTGGTATATATATATTACTATTATTAATCATTATAGATTATGATTAATCATTACAATTATCGTGGGTTCAAGATTATTGAGCTAATTTTTTAGAAAATATACCTAATAAACCGCTAAAAATAAAAAAAAGAATTGCTTTTACTCATAGTCCAGATTACCCCCACGATATAATAATTGGAGATCTGTAGCATTTCTCAACTCAAACCACTGATAGGGGCTATGGATATAGGGAAAAATCATACCATACAGAGTATACACATAGGCAGGAATAATTCCATAAGTTTTTTGCAATATGTGAAAATATAAAGGAAACCCACAACCCTGAATAAAGACTGGATTGCCTTTCCTGGCACTTCCATGCCAGGCCATAGGTATAGGACCTTCTTGACCATGATCACGTGCAAGGGTGTAGACATGATCCATGGCCTCATCATAGGTATCAAATACAATTCCATCAGACTTGTATTTGTATCTACCCTCTGGAACACCAAAGAAAGCTATACTAAGAGAATCCCAGTAGTTTGTATCACCTTCAGCACCAGTCCCCTGGGTGTCAACAAAGGCCAGTTCAATGATAAAAACATCACCATCCTGATAGCTACGGTAGTTGGAACTTCCTGCAAAATGACATATCAATGCGCATTTTGAATTTCTTTCCTCTGCGTATTTGGCCAATAGTTGAGAATGAGGATGCCCGGGATAAAAATCAGGATTTGCTAATTTAACAAATGCAGTTCTTCCTAAAGGCTCAAAAGGACCATTAACCACTGTTATAAAGGAATAACCTAATATTACTACTGCTATGGCTATTAAAACCAAGCTCCATCTCATCTAATATCACCACTGATAGTAAACGTGAAATTTACAATCAACATTTCAAATCACCATATAATTAAATAAAATAGTATGTGAAGTATCAAAGAAACAGAGATAGTGCGTGAGCAACTATACCTCCCACTAAAAACGCCGTAATTAAATTAGCAGCTGAAATCGCACTGGCAGCTTTTAATCCGAACTCCTTGATCAATATACTGAACGTTGATAAGCAGGGCAGATACAACATCCCCACTAATGCCAGGACAATGAACTGGGTTGAATTAAGTGCCACTGAAAGGTCAGTACCCACAAAGGATACCAATGTAACTAACACAAACTCTTTCCGCACTACACCAACTATGAGCAGCACCCCAGCAAAGAGGGGAAGTTTTAACCAACCAACTGTTAAAGGAGCCATAAAACTACTGATGGGTTCTAAAACACCAAGAACATAAAATACCTGGATCAATGCACTCCCTGCTATAAAAACAGGGAAGACCATATAAGCCAATGCCTTAGTACGGTTCCAGGTATCCTTAAGAATTACAGATGAGGAGGGAATCCGCAAAGAGTGCATTTCCATTATAAGTCCGGTTGCTTCTCCGGGCATGGCCTTGAGTGCGATCTTTCCCATTATAAAAATTATGATTAAATCTAAGACATAAAGGGCCAGTGCCCACCATATACTGACGAAAACAGCCACCAAACTTAGAATTATTATGGTTCTTGCAGAGCACGGAGCAAATGTTATGGCGAAAGCTGCCAGCAACCTTTCTCTTTTTGTTTCGAGGATTCTTGTGCTGTCAATAGCGGGAACACTGCAACCGTATCCTAAGATAAGGGGGATCAATGCTTTACCATGTAGACCTATTTTTTGCATGAAACTGTCCATCATAAAAGCTACTCTGGTTAAAAGGCCAGAATTCTGGATGTAGGCTAGCAATATATAGAAGGGAATAACAAAGGGAACAATCAAAGTTAAACCAGCAACCAAACCTCCAAAAGCACCATTCCATAAAACAGCAATAGCAGGCCCTGATAATGCAGGGTCTACTGGTTGAAAGAAACTCATTGCATTTGTGATTAACTCTGAAATGAAATTTCCTAAAACGAAAGTCCATACTAACAATCCAATGATAACCAGGGCAGAAGTGAAATAACCATACACCGGATGAATCAAAATCTTATCCAATCTTTCTGATAAGGTCATTTTAAACTTCTTCTGTTTTTGAGCCCCTGCTGATATTTTACTTGCCAGAGAATATCTTTCCGAAGCAATAATAGCAAATGATGGTTCATCATGAATTTTCTCCAGTTCGAAGGCCACATGATTTGCATACTGAATTGCTCGGACTGATTTAGATTGAACAAGTTTATTAATTTCCGGATCATTTTCCATTAGTTTAATTGCCACCCATCTGGTGGAATAACCAATATCTATCTTTTCAGATTCCAGGAAAGTTGAAAGGTTACGAATTGCTTTTTCAACTTCACCCCCATAATCTACATTATAATCATGTTTTTGGGTTTTAGCAACTCTGATTGCCTTTTGTATGAGTTTACCTAACCCTTTACCAGTAACCGCAACAGTAGGAACCACCGGAACACCCAGTGCTTTTTCCAACTTCTTGGCGTCAATGTGGTAACCTTTTTGTCGGGCGATGTCCATCTGATTAAGACATACCACCATTGGAATGTCCATTTCCATTAACTGTAAGGTGAAAAAAAGATTCCTCTCCAGTACTGATGCATCCAGTACATTGATTACCACATCCGGTTTATCATGGGCTATATATTCTCGGGATACGATTTCTTCCATGGAAAAGGTGGAAAAAGAGTATATTCCAGGTAGATCGATGATGTGGATTTTCTGCCCATGGTGATTAAGATTTCCCTCTGCTCGTTTAACAGTCTTTCCAGGCCAGTTACCAACCACCTGATCAGAACCAGTTAAATAATTGAAAATAACACTTTTACCTACGTTTGCATTGCCTGCCAGGGCTACACTGATATCAGAAGAAACATCTCCATCAAATGGTTTTCCAGTCTCTTTTTTTTCTAAAAGACTCTTTTCATATTCTTCTTTTTCAATACAGGTTGGTAACCTAACCATATGATAGAGCTCCTTCAGTTTCAGGTGCCTCATCCTTGATGATCTCCACAAATACATTTTTGGCGATATCCCTTCCCAGGGCAAGATTGGAACCCCGTACCAGGAGTTCTACCGGTCCTTTAAATGGGGCTACTTCAAGAACGCTTATTTCAGCCCCGATGGTGATTCCCATATCCATTAACCTGCGAATAACCTTATAATCGCCTCTAACAAATGATACTCTTCCTTTCTCATTTCTTTTCATACTGGTAATTGAGACCAGATTTTTATCTCGTTTTCCAACCTGATTAACTTCCTCATGTCTCCGCTTACGGCACTCTTCACATGTTTTGAATTTGAAGTCGCAGACAGGGATAAGTTCCTCATCATCAGGACACTCATCAGGTTGTTTAAGCAGTTGACACATTGCCCTTTCTGCATCATCTGAAAGTGAGTGTTCCATTTCACAGGCCTGATCATGCACACGATCTTTTTTGATATGGAGAACGTCATGAAGAAATCTTTCTAGAAGACGGTGCTTTCGTGTGATGTTTGAGGCAATTTTATAACCTTCTTCTGTTAATGTGACTCCTTTATAGGGTAGATATTCAACATAACCCCTTTTTTGAAGTTTTTTAATCATCTCTGTCACACTAGCAGGGGTTATGTCCAGTGTTTTTGATATTTTGGTTGTTTTTACAGGTCTTTCCACCATTGAGAGTTTATAGAGAACTTCCAAATATTCCTCTGCATTTTCACTTAGTGGTATTTCATGTTTTTTAGATGACATTTAGGTTCACCTAAAACTAGGTTAATTTTATAGTATTTAAAAGTTAGGAACCCCTAAGATATTATTTATTGATTTGACAATGTAAATGAGGGATTTTGAATAAATATTCATAATTAGTGAATTATTTCACGGAAATATTCAGTTTTATTTAAAAAATAGTAATTTTAAAAATAAAAAAAAAGAAGGTAAGTTAATGAGTTACATCATTGGTGGCATTCCACCAGGCATTCCGCCCATACCTTCCATACCACCCATATCAGGTTCACTAGGTCCGGTAGATGCAATCATGTCATCGATACGTAGTATCATCTCGGCTGCTTCAGCTGCTGATTGAATGGCTTGTTTTTTTACCCTGTGTGGTTCTATGACCTGGGCATCTTTCATGTCAGTAACTTCACCCTCAAAGACGTTCAGTCCCATGTAAAAATTACTTTCGTGTGCTGCTCGGAGATCTACCAGGGCGTCGATCTGGTCCAGTCCAGCGTTTTCAGCCAGAGTTTTGGGAACAACTTCCAGTGCTTCGGCAAATGCAGATATTGCTAGTTGTTCTCTTCCACTGATGGTGTCAGCGTATTCTTTCAATCCTTTGGCAATGGCTATTTCTGGTGCTCCTCCACCAGCAACCACTTTTCCATCTTCAGCTGTAGAGGCAACCACACCGATAGCATCTTCAACTGCTCTTTCAATTTCTTCAGCTACGTGTCTGGTACTTCCACGTAGTATAAGGGACACCGCTTTTGGTTCGTTACATTCTTCAACAAAGATCAGTACTTCATCGAAGATTTTCTTCTCATATATTTTACCCGCAAGTCCCAGGTCTTCCGAGCTTAACTCATCGATGTTAGTGACCAGTTGTCCGCCAGTAGCTTTTCCCAAGCGTTCCATGTCGGATTTCCTAACTCTTTTAACAGCAATGATTCCTTCACGTGCGAGAAGGTGCAGAGCAAGGTCGTCAATGCCTTTCTGACAGAATAGAACATTTGCGCCGCTTTGGATGACTTTATCAACCATTTCCTTAACCATTTGTTCTTCCTGTTCTATGAAGGCCTGCATCTGGGTTGGGTCGGTGAGTTTGATCTTGGCATCAGTTTCCAGATCTTTAACTTCGATGGGGTATTTTACCAAAGCAATTTTGGCGTTTTCAATGCTTTTAGGCATGGAATTATCGGCCCTGCTTTTGTCTATAACAACTCCATTGACGATCTTGGAGTCGTTGACTGTTGCTCCCTGTATTCGGTGAATGTTAATGTGGTCCTTCTCCACTTTACCATCTTCTTCCACCTGCTTCACTGCACTGACCACAAGTTCGGCGAGGGGTTCTCGGGCTTTTTCTGTTCCTTTTCCAGTCATTGCAGTCATAGCTACCATTTTAAGAGTTTCACTGTCACTGGAATCAATAGCTATTTCGTTTAATAATTCTTGTGCCTTTGCAGCTGCTCTACGATACCCCATTACCAGTGTGGTTGGGTGTATTTCTTGTTCCAGGAGTTCTTCTGCTTTTTTGAGTAGTTCCCCTGCAATTATAACCGCAGTTGTGGTTCCATCTCCCACTTCATCTTCCTGGGTTTTGGCCACTTCCACCAGCATTTTAGCAGCAGGGTGTTCGATGTCCATTTCTTTAAGTATGGTTACACCATCATTGGTCACTACGATATCTCCCATAACATCCACTAACATCTTGTCCATCCCTTTAGGGCCAAGAGTAGTTCTTATGGTCTCAGCGAGAATTTTTCCAGCCATAATGTTCATTCTCTGAGCATCTCTTCCTAACACTCTTGAAGAACCTTCAGGCATTATAATAATAGGTTGTCCTTGTCCACCTTGTCCACCTAATTGTGCCACATAAATCATCTCCTTTTTTCTCAATTGGTAATTTATCAGTGGGTTAGAGGTTATATAAATATGTTGCGCTTATTCTTTCGGACCACCAAAAAGCCATTGCAAACTGAGTCAATTGATCGAGTCTTTTAAAAAAAGATCTATATCATAACCCCGGGTAACTATTTAAAGTTCATCATACATATTGAATCTTAAGTACTAATTGAAATTGGCATCAATTTTTAACAACTAATGAGGTGAATGAAGTGGCTGCGAATATCCATGTAATTACCGGGAAAAAAGGCGGATGGGATGTTAAAAGGGACGGAGCTGTGAAAGCCTCGGGAAACTTTAAAACTAAAGAAGAGGCCATTAAGTTCGCAGAAGAGGAAGGAGAACGTTATAACGTTGAAGTATTCATTCATGGAGAGGATGGGAAAATACAGAAAAGAGAAGCTTTTGGGAAGAAACTGTATCCAGGATAAAGAAATATTTAAATTTAGATAAATTTTATGGGGGATTTAGGAATTTATCTGTTTATTGATAAATATTTTAATTTTTTATGAAGTGTATATTCAACCTTCAAGTTTGTATTTAAATTCCCATATGAACTTTCCTGTGTATTCACATCCTGTAAGGTGTTCTATTTCATGGGATATTCCATATGCTGCTGGCCCTTCAAAATTAAGAGGCCCTTTTATTCTTTTAAGAATTATGGTCATTGTACTGGGATTGAGTTCTGCCTGTATAATGTCCTCTGCATCAAGCTCTACATAGAAAGGCCTCTCAACCAGTTCACGTTCATTTTTAGTACCACACTTCTCCAGTCTCAAAACTTTACCCTGGGTGGATATGACCTGGGGATTTACAAATAGAGTAACCCTTTCCAGAGTGTAACCCTCACCTTCTTCCTCATTGTAACGGGTGATTTTCTCCTTAACAGCAATTGCCGCCAGTTTTTGGGTTTTGAAGCTCCAATCACCCCCAAACTTCAGTGAAAACAATACGGGAATAAATGCATCTGGTTGGATATTAAGGTCTTTTATGGCTTTTTTCTCAGCCAAATTAAAAAAGAGCTGTTTTTTTAGTTTATCATAATCTAGGTTACTGTAATCATGATTTTCCAAAATATCACCATTCCCATCCCATGTTAAATCAGAATTAGAAAAAAAGAAAGTAAGTGCGGAGTAAACTCCATAATTAGTTATTTACTCTGAAAGTCAAAAATGGCCTTATCTGTTACATCGATGATTGCAGGATCAAGTTTATCTTCATCCCTGATAACCAGAGGTATGTTATCACAGTAAACAACTTCCAAACCAGCCTCTAATGCATCCTTGGTAGCCACATCAACAGCTGCTGCCTTGAGTTCAGTGAGCATGACATCTGCCTCGTCAATGTATTTTTCGATATCTTTCTGGAGTAATGGGCGGTTGGACAGGTGGGGTGTGGTTCCAACAACGGTACAATCATGTTCCTCTTCCAGGTGTTTAACTAGAACATCTTTAATGGAGTCCGGTGCCGTGGTTGCAAACAAAACACGTTTACCCTTCACTGATTCCAGTGGTTTGGGACGGAAAACTGTGGGGATAACTGTTGCCTCCGGGTTGATATCTTTTATGAATTCTTCAATGCGTTTGACTTTCTCTGGACTGGCCATAGGTTCTTCACACATGGTTATAATGGCCAGATCAGCCAGTTTAATTCTGTATGGTCCGAAGAACTTTTCAATATTAATTATGGGCTGGTTTGCCCCGATAAGTACAATATGTCTATTGGTTTTAACCGGTGGGATGGCAGCTCCACTACCTTCCATTATCACAAAGTCAGCATCCACATCATTGGCCATCAAAGCCCCTTGCTTCATGTTGGTGATGAATACTTGGCCCAACATACCTCCACCGCAACGACGACATCCGATGGTGAGTATACGACTCATCAGGGCGTCCTCCCAGTGGTCACTGGCAGCGTGAACTCCTTTATCAGATTGTTCCATCAGGTACTGGGGTGTGATCTCAATCTGGTCACCTCGGACAATTTCCGGTTCCTCAGGTCCACCACGTCCCATGGCCACCACACATGGATTGTATTTTTCCTGGTGTATGAGGCGTGCGGCATATGCAGATACAGCAGTTTTACCAATACGCTTACCTGTTCCCAATATTTTAAGTGAAGGTTTTTCCAGAATGTCATGTTCATCCAGAGGTTGGAATGAAAAATCAGGCCCCTCATAGAGTATGCCCTTCTCCAGGATCAGTGATGCGATCTTAAAACGTTTAGAATAATCAACTACAGGTTCATCACTGAGATCCATAACCACATCGGCGTCATGACCCACAGCAACTTTCACAATTAAATCGTAAGGAATTTTATCATGATCAGCTTCAAAATAAACTTTCAATCCGAGTTTAGCGCCTATTGATTCGGGCGTAGCGTCTCTTAATTTTTCTGTGCCACCAATAAAAACAGCAGCAACCAGTTCAATATGTTCAAGACTGTCAAGGGTGTTCAATGCAGATTTGGTAACTGGAAGATAATGCTCACCATCAATTAAGCATACCATCTTCAATAAAGAAGTCATTGTCTCATCACCAGCCAGGGGTTATTTACATCTTAATTTTTTGGGTAGCTAAAGCATCTTCGTTCTGGAACCGGATAAGTTCCTTTTTGGACCTTTTAACTAGTTCTGAGAGGCCGTTAGAAATGTTTGAAGAACTTCCCCCATTGTTGGTGGCAATGATCTCAGAAATAGAATTCGACAATACAAAAATAGCATATTTATGTTCGGCTTTGGTGCGGTGAATGTGATGCGGGCTAATGTTTAGACACAAATACTCCTTACATTCGTCCTTCACCTCATATTCATGGTCCAGATGCTTTAAAACATATACCAAAAATTGGTGTAACTGTATAAGCTCATCTTTATACATATCTACCAGACACCTACAATTATATTAAGTAATTAAGTTCGACCAACAGGAATATATAAACTTATGTACCAAAAGCTATACCCATACAACCATAAACACTAGATATAAAGTATTATTCACGTGCTTACCATAGTGGGTAAATTATTCTTTGCCAATGATTGCAAATAAAGGTTTTGACTGATCCTTAACAGAAAAATATTATAATCTAAAGATATGCGTCACCTTAAATTTAGATTAGATAAGAAATAATGGTAATAAAATGAAAATCGTCCAATTAAAAAAAGAGAATCGGATAGAATTATTAAAACGTTCTCAGATCGACTCAAACTCAGTCCTGGAGACTGTGCAAGATATTGTCAGTGATGTGAAAAATAATCAAGATAATGCACTCCGTAGTTACACCAAAAAATTCGATGGTGTTGATTTAAAGGAGTTCCTGGTAAGTGATGACGAGGTTAATGAAAGTTTAAGTAAAATAGACCCTGAATTAACAAGTAGCATCAAAAAAGCGGCATCCAATATTAGAAAATTCCATCAGGCCCAATTACCTGAGGAGTGGTCCATGGAAATTGATAATGGTGTGACAGCTGGACAGATAATACGTCCACTGGACAAAGTGGGATGTTATATACCGGGAGGAAGGGCTGCTTATCCTTCAAGCATCTTGATGACAGTTATACCAGCTAAAGTTGCAGGGGTGAATGAAATTATCTGCTGCACCCCACCAGGAAGAAATGGCAAAGTGGATGATGTAATCCTGGCAACAGCATATCTTGCCGGTGCCCATAAAGTATACAAAGTTGGAGGAGCACAGGCCATAGCAGCCATGGCTTATGGTACTGAAACCATTGACCCGGTGGATAAGATTGTTGGGCCGGGGAATATATTCGTAACAGCTGCCAAAAAGATGGTTTATGGCCAGGTGGATATTGAATTCCCTGCTGGGCCTTCCGAAGTCCTTATTATTGCTGAT
The DNA here is from genome assembly GCA_020855015.1 of Methanobacterium sp. Classification (GTDB taxonomy): domain Archaea; phylum Methanobacteriota; class Methanobacteria; order Methanobacteriales; family Methanobacteriaceae; genus Methanobacterium. The sequence continues at coordinate 3,498 of JAHKLP010000002.1, read as the reverse complement.
AAAACTGGTAATCCTCATTTTATTGCAATGGATATGCTGGCACAGGCAGAACACGACCCCCAATCAGCATCAGTACTGGTAACCACATCCCCTGAACTGGCAGAGAAGGTAGATTTAATCATTGAATCAGAACTTCCCAACATGAAAAGAAAAAAGATCATTCAAGAGTCTCTAGATAATAATGGCTTAATCGTTCTGGTTGATGATATTAATGAAGCCGTAGATTTCTCTAATGATTATGCACCTGAGCACCTGATGATAATGACTGCTCAACCTGAAGAAATAGTTCCTGATATTGAAAATGCTGCTTCAATATTCCTGGGAGATTTAACACCAGTTGCAGCCGGTGACTATGGATCCGGAACAAACCATGTGTTACCCACAGCATTTTGCGCCAGGATGTACTCTGGATTATCAACTGAATCTTTCCTGAAAAAACCAACAATCCAAAAGATAACAAAAGATGGCTTGAACAGTCTTAAAGATGTGGTGATTCCCTTAGCAGAATATGAAGGATTATATGCCCACGCCGAATCTTTCAGAAGACGTCTAGGTGATTGATTAATTGTATTTGACTTACTCATTAGCCCCAGTAAGAGGATAGTAAATTATATAATATTATATTAGAATAGTAGTTAGAGCATTTATTATATCAGTGAATTAGATATAAATGAATAGAATTCATGATTTTTAATTTAATGCTTTTCTCACGTTACTTTTATAAAACTATTTGTAACGCATAAATCGAATATACTAAAGGAATAATACTTTTTGAGGAGATTAAGAATGACCGATTCATTAGGAAACTGGAGACGAACACATTACTCACGAGAACTTGACGAAAAGATGAATGGTGAATCAGTAACCCTCATGGGTTGGGTTCATGAAATACGTGACCTGGGAGGAATCATTTTTGTACTCCTCAGGGATCGGAATGGAATAACCCAGATCACCGCACCCAGCAAAAAAATTTCACCAGAACTCTTTGGTGAAATACGTAAACTGAGGAAGGAATCCGTTCTGGGAGTGAAAGGAAAAGTGCAGGGTTCACCCAAAGCTCCGGGGGGTGTTGAGGTAATTCCAGAAGAAATAAGATTACTCAATAACTCAGAACAACCATTGCCCCTGGATCCTACCGAGAAGGTTAAGGCAGAAATTGATACCAGACTCGACTCCAGATACATGGATCTCAGAAAACACTCTGTTAGCGCCATATTCAAGATAAAAAGTACCATGTTGCATTCAGTGAGAGTGTACCTGGAAGAAAATGGTTTCATGGAGGTTAACACCCCTAAACTGGTTGGATCAGCAACTGAAGGTGGGACTGAACTATTCCCCATCACCTATTTTGAAAGGGAAGCCTTCCTGGGTCAGAGCCCCCAGCTTTACAAGCAGATGATGATGGCAACTGGATTGGATAAGGTTTACGAAATTGCACCCATCTTCCGGGCCGAGGAACACGACACACTCCGCCACCTGAACGAGGTCATATCCATTGATGTAGAAGTGGCATTTGCTAGCCAGGAGGATGTGATGAACATCCTGGAAAAACTGGTGCACAACGCCATTAAGGAAGTTAAAGAGAACTGTGAAGCAGAACTGGAAGATATTGGTGTAGAGTTAGATGTCCCAGAACTCCCCTTCCCTCGCCTGGAATACGATGAAGTAATAGACATAGTTAACTCCAAAGGAGTGCCTCTCCGCCATGGAGAAGACCTTTCCCGGGCAGCTGAAAAGGCGTTGGGAGAAGTTATGGATGGTTACTACTTTATAACCAACTGGCCCAGTGACATCAAACCATTCTATGTCATGCCCCACCAGAAAGAACCTGAAAAGAGTTTCGCCTTTGACTTGATGTACAAAGACCTGGAGATCTCTTCAGGGGCAACCAGGGTCCACCAACACGACCTCCTGGTTGAAAGGATAAAAAAACAGGGACTGAATCCTGATTCATTCCAGCGTTACCTGGCTGCATTCGAATATGGAATGCCACCGCACGCAGGGTGGGGTTTGGGAGCTGAAAGGTTCACCATGTGCCTAACTGGAATGAAAAACATCCGGGAAACTGTTCTATTCCCAAGAGACAGGAGAAGGTTGACTCCATAATTCAACCTTTTAGAAAAAGTTTGATGAAAAATCATTTTAAATTTACTTATTTTTTTTAATATCCCTTTATTTTTTGAAAGCCCCACTCATATCCTCCCATCTAAAATTAAATCCTGTGAAAGGATCTGATAAAAATGAAAATATACGACATTGCCGTGGTCGGAGCCGGACCAGCAGGATGTATGGCAGCCATTAGAGGCGCACAACTGGGAAAAAAAGTAATTATCCTGGAAAGAAATAATAAAATTGGACGTAAACTCCTTTTGACAGCTAATGGCAGGTGTAATCTCACCAATACCGCAAAAATGGAGGTTTTCCTGGAAAAATTCGGGAAAAGGGGTTCTTTTTACCGGGATGCCTTCAACCAATTTTCTAATCATGATTTAAAGATTTTTTTCAAAAAAAATGGTCTTGAATTAAAAGAGGAAGCTGAAGGACGTATATTTCCAGTCACTGAAAAATCCAAATCAGTAGTTGACGTTCTATTAAATGTTCTGGAAGAATATAAGGTAAATTTAGCCTATAATTACCGCCTTGAACATCTTCAGAAGGTATCGAAGATTTTTAAACTTACTTCAACAAAAAAGGAGTTAATCACCGCACAAAAAGTTGTAATCGCCACTGGCGGGGTGACTTATGGTTTTACAGGATCAACAGGGGATGGTCTTAGCATTGCAGAATTATTAGGGCATCACATCACTGACTTGAAACCGGGTGGTGTTCCCCTCTGTGTGCGTGAAGAATGGGTGCATGATTTGAAAGGAGTTACCCTGGAAAATGTGGGGCTGAGTATAGGATATGGGGGGAAAAAGATATATTTATCCCGTGGAAACCTCCTTTTAACACATTTTGGTGTATCAGGACCAGTTATTCTTGACAGTAGTAATAGAATTATCGAGTTGATGGATGAACACGGTGATTTAAAAATATATATTGATTTTATACCAGAACTCAACTCGGAGGCCCTGGGAGTTCGTTTGATGGAAGACTTCCAGAAACACAGCAAAAAGAGTTTAAGAACTTACCTTAAAAATCACCTCCCCAACAGCATGATCGATCCTCTATTAAATATTATATCTATTGATCCAGCCAAAAAGTTGAACCAGATAACTAAAAAAGAGAGAATACTTTTGCAGGAAGCATTAAAGTCACTCCCTTTAACACTGAATGGGCATCTTCCCATGGATAAAGCCATGGTAACATGTGGTGGTGTTTCTAAAAAGGAAATAAACCCTCAAACAATGGAATCAAAACTTGTTGGGGGATTATTCTTTGCTGGTGAAATCATTGCCGGCTGTGGTGGTAGAGGTGGTTACAATCTTCAACAAGCATTTTCAACTGGATATGTTGCTGGGAACAGTGCTTCAAAAATTTAAAATAGTTAATAATTGT
>JAHKLP010000069.1 GCA_020855015.1 Methanobacterium sp. | reverse complement strand
TGAGGTGCTTTGGATGGAAGAATATCAGGCCTTAAAATAATGGTCATCCAAACTCCGCCAGAGGGTGATAACCATTTTTTACCACGACGTCCCCTGCCACTGCGCTGACTTTCTGCAATAACAATGGCCCCTTCTGGTGCACCATCATGGGCTAATCTTTTGGCCACTTGGTTGGTTGAGTCTACCTCTGCATAGTAATGAATTTCTCGACCAATATATTCAGTGGGCAAATCACGTTGCAGTTCATAAGGTAGGAGACGATTAGGAGTTTTAGAAAGACAATAACCCTCTTCAGGTGATGAATCTATCACATAACCATCTTTTTGGAGTTGCTGTATTTCTTCGGCAAGTTGGGAGTCTGATATTCCCACTTCAGATGCCAACCTGTCACCTGCTAGATATTCTCCCTTATTCTGATGGAGTGTCTTTAAGATCTGTTTTTTATACATTAAAACCACCTGAACCTCTTATTTTTTATTTTTCTCCAATGAATGAGCCATATAACTTGAAACTGCTGCAGAAACTGCTGCTACATTTTTAGAAGGTAAAAATGTTGATTTGAGTCGGGATTCCATTTCTTTATCTTTTTCAACGATTTTTACCATGTTATCCATTATTTCCTGTTTGTATTCGTCCACAAAATGCGTGTGTAGTTTTGCATCCTGGAAATTTGGGCTTAACATCATGGACTTATGGAATGGAATTGTGGTTTTCACTCCCAGTATAATGTATTCTGAGAGTGCTCTCCTCATCCTGGTGATGGCTGCGTTACGGTTACGACCCCACACAATTAGCTTGGATATCATGGAGTCATAAAATGGGGGTATGGTATAGTTCATATAAACACCACTATCCACACGCACTCCAGGACCTCCAGGGGACCGATAACCAGTTATCTTACCAGGGTTAGGGGCGAAGTCTGCTAAAGGATCCTCAGCATTGATCCGGCACTCTATGGCATGACCTCTAACCTGGATATCCTCCTGGGTGCAGCATAACTCTCTGCCAGAGGCGATCTTTAACTGTTCTTTAACCAGATCCACTCCAGTCACCACTTCAGTGATGGGGTGTTCCACCTGGATTCTGGTGTTCATCTCCAAAAAGTAAAATTCTTCATTAGAGTAAAGGAATTCCACAGTTCCGGCATTAGTGTATCCAATGGATGAAGCAGCTTTAACAGCAGCAGATCCCATCTCTTCCCGTAATTTATCAGTCATAATAGGCGAAGGTGCTTCTTCAATAAGTTTCTGGTGTCTGCGCTGGATACTGCACTCACGGTCAGCCACATGAATGGTGTTTCCATTTTCGTCAGCCAAAATCTGGAATTCTATGTGGCGAGGTTCCTCTATATATTTCTCAATAAAAACTGTTGAATCTCCAAAAGAGGATGCTGCTACGGATTGTGTGGATTCAAGGGCGCGAAGAAGTTCATCTTCCTCGTACACTGTCCGCATTCCAATACCCCCACCCCCAGCAGATGCTTTAACTATTACTGGGTAGCCAATGGACTCTGCTATTTGGAGGGCTTCATCAGGATCAGTCACTCCCTTACTGTTACCGGGAATAACCGGAACTCCTGCTTTTTCCATGAGTTTACGGGATTCAATCTTACTTCCCATTGCATTTATAACACTGCCGGACGGACCTATGAGTTTTATGCCTCGTTTGGTGCATTCATCACCTAATGTTGAATTTTCTGCCAGGAAACCATAACCAGGGTGCAGTGCATCAGCCCCTGATTGTTCTGCTGCCTCCAAAATGTTAGAAATATTCAGATAACTATCAGCAGGGGATGGCCCCCCAATAAGATAGGCTTCATCAGCGTATTTGGCGAAAAGCGAATTCTTATCAGCTTCTGAGTATACAGCTACACTTTTTACATCCAGTTCTCTGCAGGCTCGCATCACCCTAATGGCGATCTCTCCACGGTTGGCAACCAGGACCTTGTCAAACATGATATCTTCCTGTACGTCTTATTGTAATATATTATGGGTTTTTTAAATCCCGAATATTTATTAACTTTATCTTAGTCTATCTATATCTCCCTACAGATTTATATCTAACTCCATATATTCTCCAGGGAACATATAATATTATAAGTAATAAAATATAATCATGGAGTTAATCATCATTAAAAGGCCTAAAAATTATGAAGAGCAAGAAAAGACATCTAGAAATGGCACTGCAAACCATTCCATCCCATCCTGATCCAGACTGTGACCTGGAACAGTACCACACACCAGCCACCATAGCAGCAGATGTACTATGGAATGCCAGTGCCCAGGGAGATATTCAAGGGATGAAAGTGGTTGATCTTGGCTGTGGAACTGGGATCCTAGCCCTCGGAGCAGCCATGATGGGGGCAGAGGAAGTTGTAGGTGTTGATGTTGATGGCGGCGCCCTGAAAGTTGCAGAAAAACAAGCCATAAGACTAAAAGTTCAGGATAAGTGTAGATTCCTCAAGATGGATGTGGATGATTTCGAGGAAAATGCGGACACTGTAATCCAGAACCCCCCATTCGGTGCTCAGAAGGCCCATCGTAAGGATGCTGACCGTAAATTTCTAAAAAAAGCCCTTAAAGTAGCTCCAGTGGTTTATTCCTTCCATTTGGCCAAAACCGAAGAGTTCATAGAAAAAGTGGGGTCATCAGTTTCAAGTGTAATAACCCACCGTTTTTATTATAAATTTCCCCTACCACGCACCTATCACTTCCATAAGGACGAAAAAAGAGAAGTGGAAGTGGTTGTGTTAAAGATTGAAAGATCATAAAATAATCAGCACTTAAAACATATTAATGCTCTATACTTAAGCTTTTTTTAAAAAACAGCCATTCTATTTATCCAGTGATTAAAAAATTATAAAAAAAATAATTTACACACTCTCAGTGGTGAATGGTCGAGTGTAAAGTGCTATGGGGTTTCCACCTAAATCTGTAACGCTCCCTGCTTGCAGTATTATAGTGTAGGTTGTTGCTTTTTC
>JAHKLP010000033.1 GCA_020855015.1 Methanobacterium sp. | reverse complement strand
TTGCAACAGGATCAACATAGATCGCACCACCATAATCAGGAACAGTGTTGGAATCGAAGGTACAGTCCGTGATGGTTGTTGTTCCACTTTCAACACGGAGAGCACCACCCATTTCCGAGGAACCATCCCTAAATGTTAGTTGCTCTATGCTGACGGTTGCATCGTTCCAGATGGTCAGTATCCGGGCATTATCATCAGCATCAATAATCGTAGTGTCCTGGTTTTCCCCATGCAAGGTAACTGATGTGTCAATACTCATACTGTATTCATTGTATGTTCCCGGGGCGATGTATACAGTGTTAACTCCAGGATTACCTGTAGCGTAGTTTATACCATCATTAATCGTGGTAAATGCATTAGTGGCTCCTGTAAGATGGATCGTTGTTCCGTCTGAGAATGTATAATCCTCATCTGGATTTGTACCCCATCCTTGGTAGACATATGCATCGTTATTACCGAGGCGAAAGTTCGCCGTGCAGGTGTAGGTTTCCTGGTTGTTTATTGTGACTGTTTGTGCGGATGGTTTGTGTCCATTGGCACTGGCAGTTACTGTGAAAACTCTTTTCATGCTCTGGAAGCTTACGTTGTAAGTTCCATCAGCACTCGTAGTGGTACTGGCAATTTGTGTTCCGTTATCACTCACTGTTACTGATGCTCCCTGGAAAGGTTCTCCATCACTACATTGTTCAACCTGGCCTGTAATTTCTATTAGAACCAGTTCATCTGAAGATGCAGAATTTTGTGGATTATCACCTGTATTAACATCTGATGCTGAAACAGCACCCGTACCTAGTACTATTGCTAGAATAAATATTAGTGAAATGATGATTTTTTCTGTTGTTTGTTTTTTGATTTTTTCACCTCCTTTATGCCAAGTAAATAATTCATCATTAAAAATAAATTGCTCTTATGCTACAATAAATCTTTGCTAGAACATTATTTGATCGAAAAAATCAATTAAGGTAAAAATCAAAATCATGATTATTTTTTTTATTGGAATTCCAAAAAAATTAGAGGTTTGCCAAAAAATTCTTCAAAATCAAATATACATCCATTGGTTTCTCAACCGGTAAATTATGTCCTACCTCGTCCATAATTTCGATTTTTGAGTTATAAATACGGTTACTAAGTTCTTCTGCATGGTATGGGGGAGTAAATACATCCTCTAATCCGGCAATAATCAGAGTTGGAATGTTTACTTTTTTAAGGGAATCCTTAAAATTGATCTTAAGGCATGCTTTTATAGATTCCTTCAAAGCAGGAATAGAAGTTGATTTTGCCATAATATCCATCACTTCTTTAAATAATTCCTGATTCTTTGCTTTAAACTCAGGAGTATATGTTAGGTTAAGGCAAGCGTAAAAAAAAGCATTAAATCCTTCTTCATCTAAGATTTTCATAAGATCCAGTAATCTATCTTTTAAGTGTGTGTCTACATAACAAAAGGATGATATAAGGGTTAAACTTTGAACTTTATCCGGATAATCCAGTGCCAGTTCTTGTATTACAGCCCCACCCATGGAATGACCAATAAAATGGGCTTTATTAATCCCCAGTGAATCTAAAAGCCTGACAATGTCACTGGCGAATAATTCCATGTTATATGGCCCTTTTGTCTTGGTGGAAAGCCCATGACCACGCAGATCAACAGCCAGAACACGATAGTTATCTTTAAGTAGGGGGATAAGCCCTTCCCATACAGTATGATCACTGGCCATACCGTGTAACAGAACCAAAGGATACCCTGTTCCAACATCCTGATAATATAACTCTAAATCTTCAATAGTTATGCATTTCATAGTTTTTACTACAACTTTAGGATGATTTTACTTTATTATAGATTCTATGTATATATTTTTGGTCTTGTTCAGAACCTGATAAGATGTATACAATGTTTTTAGTAATTTTCTTTATTTAGAGATATACCTTATTGTAGATAGATCACTTTAAGTGTACCAAAAATCAATATTATTATGTACTTAAATTTGTGAATAAGTCGCTTTTTTTAGTATTTATTAAAAAATATATTTATGGAGCTGATTTTTACGTTAAATATTACAGGATATATTCCCCTAATCTCCACTATTTTAGGTGTGGTTATGGGTTTAGCATCCGGAGAAATAAGTAATTTGCGCAGGGATAAGCGAAAGAAGAGAAGGAAAATAAACTCTGCCCGTACCTTAATTTCCCTTGAAAATGATAGGAATATAGAACTCCTAAAGGATTTCTGGTATAAATTAAACAAAGATGAAAAAGGCATGACTGTGGGGGATGATTTAAAGATTACTCTTGCCCACCGATTAGTTAAAATGCCAATGCCATCATGGAATGAAATAATGTGGAGAAACCAGGCATCATTACTGGCAATAACCTTCAGTGATGAGGAAATAATATCTATATCCTCTTTTAATAACTGTCTGGAACTTCTTAAATCTATTTATTCTAAATTAATAGATCTGGATACTAAAGACAGAGAATATAATAGTAGATATGCTTTAAGCGGAGCAAAAATATCTTCCCTACCACGTTCTAATCGTTTTAAAGAGGAAGCACCTGGACTTTGGGATGAATTTGAAAAGATAACTCTCACCCTCTTGGAGAATGGTAATCCTCTCACCCAGAACAAATAGTAAAGACATTAGTATTTTATTCTAATTTTATAAAAAAATAAAAAAAAAGAAAGGGGATTATTTTATTCTTCGTGGTGCGATGAGTCCTCCAACTAGCATTAAACTTGCCAGAATTAGTGGTAGTAATGGTAGTCCTGTTTTTTGCATTCCTATAGTCTGTGCATTTACTTGAGTACTGGTTGCTGCGTGGATTGTTAGGGATTGTGTGTCGCTGTTAAGGGTTGGATCATAGGTTGTGGTGGTTAATACTGGGTTTAGGAGATAGTTACCTGCCCTGACAATGCGTAGGCTTAGCCATAGGTATGGATCACCCACTGGCACTGTTCCCAGGTTCCAGGTTAGGGTACGGGTGGCAGGGTCATAGGTCCACTTGTTACCCACATCATCCCTTGCTCCCACAAACTCTAAACCTTCCGGTATTTTGTAGGTCATAACAACGTTCTCAGCTGCATCTGGGCCTCTGTTACCAACCTTCAGGGTGTAGACTACAGTATCACCAACCACAGGGTTGGTTTTACCGGGTGTTATGGTCAGGTAGACACTGGATTTAGGGTTAATGACTACATCTGTATTCAGGGTTTCTAAATCAGTGGTTGCACTAATATGTGCAGTACCTGCCAGTTCATCAGCGTTCAAGGTGGCAGTTGCGATTCCCTCGACTGTGAATTTGTCAATAGTTTTACTACCAACAGATCCTAGGTCTGTTTGGAAGTTTACTGGAGTTAGATCGGGTATATGTCCTGC
>JAHKLP010000088.1 GCA_020855015.1 Methanobacterium sp. | reverse complement strand
GGAGTCACCACCGAAGTTAATATCCGAGAACGGTAACGGAGGAATCTTTTGTTCTCTCGGAGCCATATGGTATAAATTCCTTCGAGTTCTGCCATTTTTATCCCTCCCCCTGGATGGTTCTACCAGTATATTTGAGAAAAACATCTTCCAGATTAGGATGTTCCAGTTCCACGGAATTCACAAATATATCCAGCTGATTGGCAAAATTCACAATCTCAGGCACCAGATAATCGCCCCGTTCTACCATAATCTTAATTTCAGAGTCAATCCGGAATATATCTCTGACAAATTCCAGTTTTTCAACCTTTTCCATGAATAGTTCAGGTTTATCAACCATTATGGTGATAGTGTCAGCCTTAAGTTCCCTCTTCAAGTTTTTTGGTGAATCAGCAGTGATTATCTTACCCTGGTTTATTATGGCAACCTCATCACATAATTTATCAGCCTCTTCCATGTAATGAGTGGTCATTAATACTGTAACATCCTGGTTTTTATTCAACTCATTAATATATTCCCAAATACTCTCTCTTGTCTGAGGATCTAGACCCAGGGTAGGTTCATCCAGAAAAAGAACCTTTGGGTGGTGTATTAAACCTCTCCCAATTTCCAGTCTCCGTTTCATACCACCAGAGTAAGTTTTAACGAATTCATCAGCCTTTTTACCCAGGGCAATGAGATCTAAAATCTCTGTGATCCTACTTTCTCGCACATCCTTAGGCACACCATATAATGAAGCATGCATTTCCAGGTGTTCACGACCAGTGAGAATATCATCCAAAGCCCTTGACTGAAAAACAATTCCTATTGATTCCCTCACCTGTTTAGGATTTTTTACAACATCATAACCATTGACCTTTGCCCATCCACTGGTAGGATGCAGAATTGTGCACAGCATAGAGATTAATGTGGTCTTACCCGCCCCATTAGGCCCCAAAACTCCATAAACACTATTTTTGGGGACTTTAAGATTCACACCGTTAACTGCAGTAAAATCATCATATCTTTTGACTATGTCCTGGGTTTCAATGATGTACTCCATGTTTTTACTCCTGGGAAAAAATAACTTGGTAATTAATTATGTATTTGTAATTGTGTAGTGTAAGATTTAATGCTATCGACCATTACCTTAATTGATAAAAAAATAAAATAATTTGTATACAAATATTATTGTAAATTAAAACCAAAAGGGGGATTTGTTCTTGATATTTAAGCTGATTAAATCAGAGGGATTAGCCCATCACTCCTACATTATAGGAGCTAATGGACAGGCCGCAGTTGTGGATCCTCGTCGAGATATAGATTTATATATACGCTTTGCAGAATCAAAAGGACTGAAAGTTACCCATATTTTTGAAACACACCGTAATGAAGATTATATCATCGGTTCTTTGGAACTGGCTTATGCCACCGGGGCTGAGATATATCATGGGAAAAATCTTGACTTTGCCTATGGCACCCCTGTCAGTGATAAAGATAAATTCACTATTGGAAGTGTTGAATTGGAAGTTTTAGAAACCCCTGGACACACTTTAGAAAGCATATCTTTAACATTACGTGATTTGAAAGTTTCGAAAGAAGTTCAAATGATATTCTCTGGTGATGTGATCTTTGCCGGGGAAACTGGACGTATTGATTTCTATGGAATAGATAAACGACCTGAAATGGCCGGATTATTGTATGATAGCATTTTTAATAAAATATTGCCCCTGGGTGATCAGGCAGTTTTATGCCCTGCACATGGGGCAGGTTCTGTCTGCGGTGCTGACATCAGAGAACAAGACTTCACAACCATAGGATATGAGAAAAAAACAAACCCACAATTAAAATTAAAATCCAGAGAAGATTTTGTCAGTTTAAAAATAAAAGAAGAACACTACACTCCCCCATATTTCAAGAAAATGGAAGATCACAACCAAAAAGGTGCCCCAATCCTTGGGCGTCTACCCCATCTTAAACCAATATCCCCCAAGAACCTAAAAGAAATGATGAATAGTGGGTCTCAGATTCTGGATGTGCGCAAACCCACCAGTTATGCTGGGGGCCATATCGAAGGGAGTCTTAACATCTGGGAAGATGGTGTTGCAGCTTTTGCTGGTTGGTTTTTAAATTATGAAAAACCGATTATTCTGGTAGATGATGATGGTAATGGTATTGATCAAGTCAGGAATTCCCTGATTAGGTTGGGCTTTGATAATCTGTATGGTTTTCTGGCAAATGGTTTCCCAAACTGGTATCTAAATGCAGAAAAGATGGGTACTTTGAGACTATGGACAGTCAAGCAGTTGAAAAAACATCAGTTTGATATTGACTTCTTCCTCCTTGATGTACGTAAAATCAACGACTGGATTGAAGGATACATCGAAGGTGCGCATCATATATACATTGGAGAGGTTCCTGGAAAGCTATCTGAAATTCCACGTGACACTCCTGTTGTTGTTTACTGTGATTCGGGCTATAAATCTACAGTTGTCTCCAGTTTCCTTAAGAAGAATGGTTACACTGATGTTGTCAGCGTGTTAGGGAGTATGACTGCTTGGAAAAAGGCAGGTTATCCTGTAGTAAAAGATTAACTCTTTCAGGAAATAATCCCAATAATTGATAGTTTTCGATGATTTTAAGGAATATATAATAGAAAATAAAATAAAAAAATTAGATATTGGATAATTAATTTAGTGGTGGTTTTCTTGAATATACGGAAAATACCTTTCATGAGTAAAAGCGAATACGATGAATTTATTGACCAGCAGTATGTTAGTAGAATTGCTTTTAAAGGGGATTATCCCTACATTGCCCCCTTTTTATATGTTTTTGATGGTAATTTTATTTACTTCCTGAGTACCAAGTATGGGAAAAAAGTGGAACTCTTACGAGAAGCCCCCCAAGTTGCAGTGGAGATTGAGCATTATGAAACTGATATGTCAAGTTACCGTTTCGTGACACTGCGAGGTCGGATAAATGAAGTTGATGATGAGGATGAAAAACTCAAAGTTAAAGAGATGTTCATTGACATGATCACAGATAAAGATCTATCACCCAATGTACTGGAAGCCATAGGACACTCCCCAGAAGATCCTCTTGAATCAATTCTAGATGAAGAACGCTGCTTCGTCTGGAAACTCGTTGATGTTAAAGAGATTGTAGCTCTTAAAAATTCATAATCCTCCCCTTATATTTAATTTAGGGATTAAATTTTCTGAGGTTTTAAAGATGGGTTATTATGACATGAATAAAGAGGAGAGAAAAGAATTTGTCCTTAAAATGGAAGAAGAACTTATTGATGATCTGAAAAATAATAAAGATTCTCAGACACTCCATTATTCCGCAGATAATGATGTTTACATTCGCAAGAATGTTTCAAATATTTTGGGCAGGATTTATAGGGACAAAGGACTTTTTAAGGACGAAATAATGCATATAGCCATAAATTTATTAAAAAATGATGACGAGAACGTAAGGCAGACTGCAGTTTATCTATTGGCTGAGATAGGAAAAAAGGATGCAGACCTGGTTTTTGAATATCTTGAAACTGCCCTTAGGGATTCTCATCACAAAGTTAGAAATGGAGTGATGAGTGCTTTAAAGATAATGGGCCAGGCAAATCCAGAACCAACCCTTAAATTTGCAAAAGTCTTCATACACGACTCTGATCCTGAAGTAAGGCGAAAAGTGGTTCATGGGATTGAACTCCGTGGCAGAACACATCCTGAAGATATTCTACCACTCCTAAAGGATTTACAAGATGAGAATAATCCGCAGGTGAGGAAAATGATCATCCATGTCCTAGGACAGATAAGCTATAAAAAAAGGTGTTTGGAAAAGGTGACTTCTGCCCTTAAAACATGGGACAACAAGGAACTCGTGGAAGATGCAATTCCCTACATACTGGAAGTGCATAAAAAATACCCCTTCAGCAGCCGAACCCCAGAAGAGGCTGAAAACTATTTAAAAGAAAACTTTAAAGGTTTCAAGTAGAATTCTAAGACATATATCATAGATTCATACGCTCATGATAGGGTAGTTCACGGAATTTAATGATAAATTTAGTCCCATTGCTTCTGTCAATTTCCATTTCCCCATTCAATTGGTTCACTAAGGTTTCTACTACCAGTAATCCCAGTTTTTTAGAGTCTGCAGAGCTGATATTCTCAGGCAGACCTATGCCATCATCGGCATAAGTTAAAACATATGAATCATCCAAACATTCTAGTTCAACCAAAATGTTTCCCTGATCTCGATTTGGAAATGCGTGTTTAATACTGTTGGTTGAAAGTTCATTGATTATAAGTCCACAGGGCATTGCTGTTTCTATCCCCATATCCACACCTTCAACCTTGGTTTTTAATTTAATGGAGTTGGCAACACGATATGAACGTATGATGGCAGATAACATTTTATTTAAGTATATCTCAAAATCTATATTACTTATGTCCTTAGATTGGTACAAGTTTTCATGGATCATGGCCATGGTCCTAACCCTTCCCTGACACTCATTCAAGATATCAGCTGTTTCTGTATCTTCTAATTGAAGTCGTTGCAAGCTAAGGAGACTGGATATTATCTGTAGATTATTTTTAACTCTGTGATGTATCTCACGTAACAAAATCTCTTTTTGCTTCAAAGACTCTTTAAGACTGTTTTCAGCGTTTTTACGTTCACTAATATCAAAAATTGATGCCATGCTCTTTTTTGTGCCTGGAATCATGGCAACGGTCATGTAAACATTTTTTATATCATTGTTGCGAGTTAATAATCGAGATTCATAGTTTCTAGGAACACTTTCAGGATTAACTCTGCGAAGGTAATGATAATCCTCCATAATAGGAATATCTTCCGGTGCAAAGAATTTAGTCCATTTCATATTATGTTCGATCTCTTCTTTCGAATACCCAGTTAAGTTGGCAAATTCGGTATTAACTAGGGATAGTGTTTTATCCTCTTCTATGATCACAGTTGCTGTACCTGTGTTTTCAAAAATAGTCTGATAATAATCTTCTTGGGTTTTTTTAAGTCTTTTTTGCATCCTGTCCTTATAAAGGGCTACTTCAATAGAAATCTTCAATTTACGATTATCATATGGTTTGATGATATATCCATAAGGCTCACTAAGCAGGGCCCGGTTCACAGTGTCATCATCAGGAAGTGCAGTAAGGTATATAATCGGTATTTTTAGTTTTTTGATGTGTTTTGCTGCTTCAATACCATCCATATCTCCCTGCAAAATGACATCCATCAAAATAAGATCGGGTTTCAATTTTTTGGCTTTTTCTATAGCTTCAGCACCACGGGATGCAACACCCAACACATCATAACCCATTATTTGGAGGCTATTTTTTAGATTCATGGCCTCCACAGATTCATCTTCAACAATTAGTATGTGAGCCATTAATTGCACCTCTATATTACACTGTACCCTTGGCAACTGCAAATTATCAACTAAAATCTTATTGAAGATTATGTATTTTTAAAATTATAAAGTCATCTATAAAGCATGGAAGAATAAATAAATGGAATAATTTAATACGAATACCTCTACTTTTGTTGATTTGAAGTATAATCCATGAAAAAATATATATTAGATAATTGAATATATATTCACAACATGGCAAGACCCCGCAGATTCCGAAGGATTTCACAAGAACCCCAAATAAGATGTTTTAAACCAGAAAGAGAAGATTCTGATGATTTTGAGCCTATTGAAATATTAATTGATGAATTTGAAGCAATTAGGCTAAGAGACTATCTTGATATTCAGCAAAAAAGGTCAGCTGAGATAATGGGAGTGTCTCAACCCACATTTCACCGCATATTAAGTTCAGCACGGAAAAAGATAGCTAATGCCCTTATAAATGGCAATACCCTGATTATCATCGGGAAAGACAGTGAAACTAAATACGAATGTAATGAATGCGGATTTGAATGGCAACATCCACGTAAAGAATATAAAAAATGTCCAGATTGCAAATCCACTAATATTCATATCATTAAAGATGAAAAGTATTCGGACTCTGAAGAGTTATTACTCCAAAGAAGGTCATATGGGGGGACTGGACTAGGGGTAGGGGCCCCGATAATCTGTAAATGTCCTAATTGTGGTTATGAATCCCCTAAAACCCAAGGAGTACCTTGCAGTAACAATAAATGCCCAGAATGTGAAACTCCCCTGTGTGGAGCTGAATAAGCTGATAAGTTTATAAAAGAAGTTACTTAGATTAAGAAGAATTGGTGGTTTAATGTCTTTCATAGAAATAAAAAATATATCCAAAACCTTCAATGAAGTTAAAGTACTGGACAACTTGAATATCAAAGTGGAAGAGGGAACCATTTTAGGGATTCTAGGAAAAAGTGGTTCTGGAAAATCTGTCCTTATAAATATGTTGCGTGGGATGAAGGATTACAAACCGGATAACGGCCAGATCATTTATAATATCGCACTATGCCCTGAATGCCTCAATGTTGAACCACCATCAATGAATAATAAGAGTTGTAAATGCGGAGGGCAATTTGAAAAAATGGAAGTGGACTTCTGGAATGCTGATCGTCAAATTTTCGCAGCAATCCGGCGCCGAATTTCCATAATGTTGCAGAGAACCTTTGCATTGTATGAAGATGACACCGTGATTGATAATGTTCTAAAATCAATCCAGGGGCATGATGAAGAAGAAAGCACCTATATGGCTATTGATTTACTTGAATTAGCACAAATGACCCATCGAATAACCCATATCGCCAGAGACCTTAGTGGTGGGGAAAAACAAAGGGTAGTTCTGGCCCGGCAACTGGCTAAGGAACCCATGATCTTCCTGGCAGATGAACCCACTGGTACTCTTGATCCAAACACTGCAGAATTGATTCATCAAGCACTGATTGAAGGTGTGAAAAGTCAGGGACTAACCATGGTAATTACATCTCACTGGCCAGAGGTTATGAAAAACCTTTCTGACCATGTGATCTGGCTGGATAAAGGTAAAATAATTGAAGAAGGCGATCCAGATACTGTTGTTAAGAGTTTCATGGAACATGTGCCCAAACCAAAAATTAGTGAAACCTTTGAAACTGGGGGAACCATCATCAAGATGGATGATGTGAAAAAACATTATTACTCCATTGAAAGAGGCGTGATTAAAGCTGTGGATGGTATTGATCTTTCTGTGAATGAAGGTGAGATTTATGGAGTGGTAGGTCTCTCCGGGGCAGGGAAAACAACTTTATCACGGATTTTATACGGATTAACCGATCCTAGTAGTGGTAGGATCGATGTTAAACTTGGAGATAATTGGATTGATATGACAGAAAAGGGAATTTTTGGTCGTGGTCGAATAAAACCCTACTTAGGGATTCTTCATCAGGAATACAGCCTGTATCCCCACCGTAATGTGCTGGGAAATTTAACTGAAGCCATTAGTCTGGAATTACCCGCCGAATTTGCCAGAATGAAAGCTTTATACGTTTTAAACGCTGTTGGATTCGACGAAAACTATGCGGAGAGTATTCTCTATAAATATCATGATGAACTTAGTGGAGGAGAGCGTCATCGGGTGGCTCTGGCCCAGGTTCTTATTAAGGAACCAAAAATTGTTATCCTGGATGAACCTACCGGCACCATGGACCCTATCACCAGGGTCCAAGTCACAGACTCCATTAGAAAAGCACGTGAAGAGCTAGATCAGACTTTTCTTATAATCAGCCACGACATGGACTTTGTCCTGGATGTTTGTGACCGGGCTTCCATTATGCGAGGTGGTAAAATCCTCAGAACAGGACTACCAAGTGAGGTTGTGGAAGAATTAACAGTTACTGAAAAAGATAAGATGCTAAAAGAAAAACCATAACCTTAAAAAAGGAATTATCCTTTTTTCTAATTTTTTTTATTCTCTTTCTAGATAATAAAGACCTGAAAAATAAGTTTTAATAAATTAACTAATTTAAGGATGTGATAATGTGTATAAACTAGTTTTAATTGTTCTAGCTATTGCTGTGGTTGCCTATGCAGTGATAAATGATCCAGTAAAAAAATATTAGATAAATTATGAAATATTTTATGAATCCCCTAATTCCCTTTTAATTTATTTTGAATTCAATTTTTCCTTATTTGACACGTTACACTCTATTAAAATTTTTTTTTTATGATGTTTAATTTTTTAGGTTAAATTGTAATCCTTTTTTAAAATGATCATTGTAGAATCGTTTTTCCGAATATAACCAAAGTATATAAATATCAGTTTTGAATATATATTCATAAAGGAGGTCGGCACATGAGTGATAAAAAAAGATACAAATGTGGTGTATGTGATTTCCAGTGGCGAAATCCAAGAAAAAAATATGAAAAATGTCCTGACTGTGGCTCAGAAGAGATATTTACAATAGAACTAACTGATAAACTACCGCCGAAAGTAGAAGATAATATTCAAGGATCCATTGAAGGTCATGGTAGGGGAGCAGGACCTCCGAGGATATGCAAATGTTCACAATGTGGATATGAAACACCTAAAGTCCGAGGAGTTCCCTGTAGAAATGATAAATGCCCTGAATGCGGTGCACCTTTATGTGGGCATGATTAGGGCATTTCATTTTTCTAATTCATAAGATCAAACCCTATTTTTCTTATTTGATAATCTTGCCTGTATCTTATCACTTTTTAACTCTCTGATGGCATCTTTAGCAATCCATTTAGCGCTTTTTGAATCAATTTTTAGAATTTCTTCAGCAAGTTCAATGGCCTTTTTATTAAGATTTAGGTTACGTTTCCCAATCTGTCTTAAAGCCCAATTAACTGCTTTTTTAACGTAAATACGGTTATCAGTTGATTCTCTTATTATTATTGGGAAAAATTGTTCAAAATTGGTATCAGGAGCTTTTTTATCATGGACTGCCAGGACAGCGATTAAAGTAAACGCAGCCCTTTTAACAAACATTTCTTCCCTAAGGCTCCACTCAAATACTTTCTTATAGGCAAATGGAGTTTTATGGAATAATTTCATACAGCACTGATCACAGACTGCCCATGTATCAAATTCAAAAGCCCAGTTATCCATCTGTTCTTTTGTGACAGCTTCAGGGTCTTCGATCATACAGGCCAGAATCATAGTCTCCTGGTAACCTGCCCCCCACAGTTCTTGGGCTAAAAGATGGTCTTTGCCAGTTTTCCTTGCTATTTGTTTTAGAACTGGCATACGGACACCAAACACTTTTTGGGGGTTTATCCCGAAACGGCCCATCCCTGCAACATCTTCGGGATTTGATGATGATTCTAATTCTCTGACGATTTCTTCATACTGCATGATTTAATCACTTAATCCATTTATTTAAGGAGAATATTCAAATTCACATTCCTTACATTTATATACATACCACGTGACACTCCCATTACATTTTGGACATTTGAATCTATTTCTTTGCTCTTCAACCCAGTTTTCTACCCCGATTTCTTTAATTCTTTCAAGATTATCATATATTTCATGACGATATTTGAATCTGGCCTCACCAGGGTGAGAATTTTTCAACTTCTTTTCTAGTAATTGGCAGGGAAATTCAGTACATTCAATACAAAAGTCTAAATTTTTATCTTCAAAGCAGCAGTTTCTGATTTTACACCGAAATTTACCTCTTCTTCGCTGTTTAAGATCAGAACCACAACCTAAACAGCTTTTTCCATAAGAAGGACATGCGCCACAAAAAACCCCACATGGAGCTGCTTCATCTGGTATTCTGCCCATTATAATCCCCCATAATATATTTTTAGAAATTAATAATGTTGTTATGTGTTCAATTCTTAGCATCTAACAGAAATCCAATTTCAATGGTAATCCTCAAATGACTATTTTCAGATGTTTGTTCATTTGAAAATCTCCTTTTACCATCAACATGAAACAATAGACCTATTTTTTCATGACCGGGAAGCACATCTCTGTTAAGAGGTCCTCTTCAGGTGTTTCATTAGGGTCTGAGATGTAGGTTTCCATTGGCGGGCCTATGATTTCATAGCCGTTTTGGTAGGCGTGCTGAGCCAGTGCCCCTATTGCTGTTCCACATTCGCTGTAAGGGCCTTTATATACTGTGGATAAAACCATTTGTTCTGGAATTGTTTTTATTTTTACTCTACCTTCTTCTTCAGCTTCTCCTGCAAAAGGCATAGCAATTTCATAAATTAGCTCTTCTACTGGAACTTCCTCAGGGCTGTTGAAGTAAACACCAAATGGAGGGCCCATTATTTGCAGTCCTTTGGCCATCATGAATCCCACAACTTCTCCCATTAGTACTGGGACCTCTTCATAAGATCCTTTGTAGTTTATGTACGCCACCTGCCTTTTTTCAACATTCTTCTCTACAATTTCCATTTTTCACACCTTTTAAAGATTTTCATTTTGTTTAATTTCTTCGATAAATCCTCTCACCCATTCTATCTCGGCCTTAAGACTTACTAAAGGCCTACTGAAAAGTGCAATTACATAATAGGGTGCATTTAGTTCTTTCTGAGTCTTAACAGAGCTTTCCAGAAATTTCACCCTGCCCTGGGTTGATTCTAAGTAATTTTCCAGGCACTCAATAACTTCCAGTGGTTCGAGATAGTTTAGATAAGCCAGGCCAAGATCGAAGGGGTTAATTAACTTTGTATTCCAAGAAATAAGACTTTTAAGCTGTCCTTTCAGGGTTTTTCTTCC
>JAHKLP010000070.1 GCA_020855015.1 Methanobacterium sp. | reverse complement strand
TCCTCCAAGTGGATGGGATCCCGGGGTATTCCTAAACCTATTTCAACTTCGGGACAAATAGGGAAAAAATCTGCATGATTTTTAAGGTGGTTAATAAAACTGCTTTTGATCATATGACCATTATAACGACAAGCCTCAAATTCAATGCATTTACTTGAAATTATGGATGGACGTGGAAATTTCCTCAATTAAACCCCCTCAAAACTGTTAATGGTTTGAAATAAATAATAACCAACATGTTCCACCCTTTTTCTCAGACTAACATCATTTAATATGTTAATGTTTGAATTTTCATATTATAATAGATTTTTTATGACCACTGGAAAGATTAGTAGGATTTTTTTTAATGGTTAAGCATGATCAGGGATTATAGTTTCTAATTAAAAGCAAAGGCACCACTGCAATGATCTGTGCCAAAAAGGAGAACATTACCATCAGAGTGATAGAGAAATCATAGATAATCCCCATAGAAAAACTGCCAACAAACCATGAAAAACCATAAATGGTGCTGAATACACCATATGCAGACCCTCTCATCTCCACTGATGACATTCCCGCAACCGCTGCTCTCATAATGGATTCCTGCGCTCCCATACCCACACCCCATAATGCCATTCCCAACAAAGCCATGCTGAAACCTCCCCAGAAAACCATTGGGGCGAAAAATGCAGAGAATATGACTGCTATTACTAATGCTCGCATACCTATTTTATCAAATAAATGACCAAATATAAGGGCTGCAAGTGCATCTATCCCCATGGCTACTGCATAAAAAATAGGAATTGCCACAGGAGAGACTATCTCTACCTTCTGGAAGTGATAGGCTATAAGTGGGAAATCAGCAAATCCTAAAGCTATGAAAATCACAGCAACTATGTATATCCAGTAAACACTCCTCAAACCCTTAGTTTCCAGTTTAGGAGGATTCACCTCCAAATCATGAGGACGTGGATAAAGAAGTCTTGAGGTTATCAGGACTGTTAAGGCCAGGATGGCAGGTAAAAGCAGGGACACGAATCCAGTTTGATAATTACCATAGAAATATAAGATAACTGCCACCATAAGAGGTCCTATTATAGCTCCAATTTGATCCATGGCTTCATGGAGTCCAAATCCCCATCCACGACCGATCTGTGATGTGGCATGAGATAACATCACATCACGAGGAGGAGTACGAAGAGCCTTTCCCATTCTCTCAGCAATGATCAGAATAGCTGCCATTGGCCAGTTTCCAGCAAGTGCTAGTAAGGGTACTGCTAGGAGATTAACTGCATATCCTATTATTGTTAGGAACCAGTATCTTCTGGTCCTATCTACGAGATATCCAGAGACAAATCGAAGAGCATATCCAACCAGTTCACCAAAACCGGCAACAAAACCAACTGTGGCAGCGCTAGCACCTAATAATCCTAAATACGGGCCAGTGATACTTCGAGCACCTTCGTAGGTCATGTCGGCCAATAAACTAACAAGTCCGAGCAGGATTATGAATTTAAGGGCATTGTTCTTAATATCATCCTTGGAGAGCTTTGATTTTAGATTGATCATGACCTCACTGGCCCCTTCTCTATTCTGATATCATCAAGCAAATGCATTGCTGTAATAAACCATTTTATTTAGATATAACTTCCTTTATGAGTTCATTGATTTTATAACGGGATTCATGAAGGATTCTTTCTCCTTTGGATGTTATTTTATAATATTTCCTTATTTTTCCACCAACATTTTCTTTTCTACTTTTCAAAAAGCCCTCATTTTCCAGAGAATGAAGAATAGGATACATTGTACCCGGACTCACCTGATAACCGTGTCTTTCAAGTTCATCGATCATTTGAACGCCGTAAATTTCTTCTTTACTTGCATGATAGAGTATGTGGATCCTGATAAATCCCAGGAAGAATTTTCTGTTTAACATAAACTTAGTACCTCTGTTATTTTAATATCTGATTTCGATATTTAATTTAGATATTTATTATGGATATCTTATATGGATATCGATCTTACATTTTTCATTTTTTTAAAAAATGTTGATTCATCGAACTATCTGAATAATTACGATAAAAAGGAAAATAACTAAATGGTTGATATGTGGGAAAATATTAATTAATACTTTTTAATAAATATTTATTATAAAATTATATAATTTCACTATTATTAACCAATTATTATCAAATCAAGAAAAGTATTATGTTTAAAAGATAATGTATTAATTGATTTAAAAAGGAGGAACAGTCGTAATATTTGATAAAGATCTTCTGGTACAGTAGGCAATGAATCCAAGATTTTTAGATTTCTCATAGGCATCATCTGAATAAGATAACGCATATTCACAGTTAAAAACAGACACACCTGCGTTTTGATACATCTTAAGATAATCCAGGTAATGATTCGTTAGCATCGGATCTGTTGGAACATCATAGCCTTTCGGGTCATTCCAATCATCAAAAGCAGTTCCATCATACCATATCGCCTCCTGTGAAATACCATCAATAATAGAAAATAGCTCAGGATGCCCCTCACATAAACCTACCCCATTTTGTTGTATTATCACAAAATCAGGATCTCTGGATTTGGCATAATCCCTGATTTCTGTTATAAACTTTATCATCTCTAATTCCGGATCTTTGCCCTGCTTCCTTGCTTCGGCTATAACCGCTTCGTTTTCATAACCTTCAACCCAATCAAGGTAAACACCATCAAAACCATCATCAATAACTTCATCAATCACACTTTCATAATCTCTATCCGTGCTGAAATCCTGATTTTTCCCATGGATGACTGTATCTTTCCATTCTGGATCCCAGTAAGCTACCGGGAAATTTCCACTCCAACCATCAGGATCAGGAACAAGGATATATTCTGGAAGATTTTTAGGCCGTGTATCGAAAGATTGCCATTTAGACCATTTCCAATACCAGCGCCAATCTTCAGCTTCACCAATATTCACATAGGCTATAACAAGTTTTTTATGGATTTTATCACTAGCTTTTGAATTTTTTAGATGTTTAACCATTCTTTTGGTATCAAAATTTTTAGTGTCATTGCATGACCAGTCGGTTCTGGTGGGTTCAATAACCAGCATATCGTAATTAGAATTAGAAAGTTCTTCAACTACACCTGGATTCTCTATTCCCTGAATTTGATAGGCCCAATATTTGACTTTTGAGAGCTTAAGTGGTTTTTCAATATTCTGCTCTTTAGAAGGGTTAAAATACGTAATTGTAACTGAAATTAGAATAATTGAAATTATTATTAAAATAAGTGTATTTTCCATGAACCGCATACTTTAACCAGTTTAGCCTTATAATAATGTTAAAAATGAGATTAAACCAACTTAGCACGATCATAAACATTTTTTAGGGTTTCCATATCTACGCTGGTGTAAATCTGAGTTGTTGACAAATTAGAGTGGCCTAAAAGTTGTTGGATAGCACGGATATCCACCCCATTTTTTAATAAATGTGTTGCAAATGAATGGCGTAGGATATGGGGAGTTACCTTCTTTTTTATACCTGCAACTCTAGCGTAGTCTTTGATCATCATTTGAACATAACGAGGGGTGAGATGGTTTCCATGACGATTGACAAAAATGTATTCACTATCACAGGATCGTTTTTGAAGATATTCTTCTAATATTTCTCGGGTAGCATCGTCAAAAAGGACAATTCTATCCTTTTCACCCTTTCCTCTGATTCGAATTGTTCTTTCATCGAGATCAACATTGTTAGTTTCTAAGGTCACCAATTCCGACACTCTCAAACCAGAAGAATACAACAACGCCAATATCAGTTTATTTCGGAGCTTTAAAGATTCTGATGATGGGGAATCTGAGTCCACAGGATGATAACTATCCAGAGCGTTTATAAGACTTTTTACTTCATCCTCATTCAGAGATTTAGGTAGTGATTTGGTTCTTTTTGGAGTTTTCACCTCTTCAAGGATGTGAATTCCTGAAAACTCAAAAAACTTTTTAACGACTACTGTGACCAAGTAGATGTAATTTTGGGAAACCTTTTTTTCACGCTTTAAATAGTGTATATAACGTTTAAATCTTCTTAAAACCTGTTTCTCATTAGTGAGCTCTTTTTCGTCCTTCAAAAAATTGTAGAAATTACTGATTATGGAACGGTATGTTTTGATGGTGTTATGAGAGTAGTTTCGTATTTCCAGTTCAAAAAGATAGTCTTCCATCATTTCTGGAAGATCATAAACTTCTAAAAAGTTGTCCTCAGGGGGGTGATGGGGAGTGTTGCCTTCAAATCTTTCGATATTATTGGGATTCCCATTGGATAGTTTCCAGTTTCCCTCGGAATAATGGTTCATATTATCAATAATAAATTTTTTAATATTTCTAAAACAAATTTAGGCTTTGTATATATGAATATTTCCTATAGAATAATTAAATCTTTCCATTTATCAACTTAATATTAGTAAATAGCATGATTCTTCTAATAAAGACTTTGAAAGTAGATTAAAAAAAAATAGTAAGTTAAAAATTTGTAAATATATTGTCAATACTAAAAAAAATCAACTAGCCAATCCCGTAGTTATTTATGGATCGGCCGTATTGAACTAATTCCAAAATATTTGTTACCATAAAACCATATTAAAGGACTATCTGCCGGTGATAATCTTTAGAGGGCTTGGTTTTTTAACCACTTCACTCATTCGAACAGCAACAATTTGTTTGACTCCTTTGTCTTTGGCAATGTCAATTAGCCTTTGACTGACAACACCATCAAAAACAATTGCATATGCGCCATCATTTTGTAAAGCTTTTAGTTCATCATAAAGTGATTCTACTTTAACTTCCTTAAGAATGTTAAGGGCATCATCCAGAATCTCTGCGTTTCCTGAACCTTCAACATCTTTAAGTATTCCTTTTAGTAGTTTGATCTTGTCAGGAGTTTTATCTGCCGCCTTCTTCTCAGGTTTATCCAGTTTTATTCCCATATCATGGTAAATCTGTTCTACTGGTATTTTATCCCTTAAAGCCACCATTACTTCATCTTTGGTGAGGTCTTCCACTTCTTTACCGCGAGGAGCTCTGGTAACATAATCTAGTTCCCCTACTTGGAGAAGTTCCTTTAAAATGAGGTCACCACCACGGTCTCCATCTAAAAATGCAGTTACCGTCTTTTTCTTGGTTAATTCAGCTACGGTTTTTGGGACGCTGACTCCTTCAACCGCTATGGCATTTTTAACACCGTAACGGAGCAGGTTTAAAACATCGGCACGACCTTCGACAACCAATATAGCATCTGAAGATGCTACATTAGGGCCGGCAGGAAGTTTATCATGACCAAAATCAGTTATTTCGTGTATGCGCATGGCTTCTTTAACCTCTTCAATCATTTTGAGGCTTTCAGGGGTGACTTCTTCCATCATTCCCTTGTAAAGTTCCTTGGCACGGTCCACTACTTTTCTTCTTTTAACAGCCCTTACATCTTCCACTTTGTTAACTTGTATGTAGGCTTCGCAGGGCCCAACTCGGTTTATGGTTTCCAGTGATGCGGCCAGAATGGCAGTTTCCACCCGGTCCAGACTGGATGGGATAACTATTTCGCCTTTGGATCGTCCTGCTTTTGAGTTAATGTTAACCTTAATTCGGCCGATTCGTCCTGTTTTTTGTAGTTCTCTTAAATCAAGATCGTTACTTAAAAGTCCTTCGGTTTGTCCGAAAATGGCTCCCACCACGTCCGGTTTTTCCACGATCCCGTTAGCATTTATTTGAGCATGAATAAGATATTTAGTTGTACTGATTTCTTCTTTAGTTCCCATATTTGGGCCTCCATCAATGTATAGATACTACTGATAAAATGAGGCTATCAATACATGCAGCCTGAAGATCAGTATCTGGAAATACTATTAATGATAGTAATACCATTGCCCACCAGATGGGCTTTCTTCAAGTTCCAGTTGCTCCAGGTGCCGAGGGAGGCTCTCAATATCCTTAATAAAGCGACGGGTAATACCCATGATGATTCTCCTGAAACTAAGGTCAGGGTGCGAACCAAGACTTTGAATATCTTCTGATAGTCTTTTGGCAAGTTGATTGCCTTTTCTATCAAAGTCAGTAAGTATAACCACTCGTGATGATGATTGAGCTGCTATCTCTGCAATCTCAAAGAGTTTTAGTCCTGATCCGGAAACTTTTAAGAAATTTCCATTTACCCCCAACTCTTTTAAGGCCTTTTCATCCTTTCGGCCTTCAATAAGAACCGGGATTCCCTGTTCCCCACAGATCTTAAGCTCTTCGATTACACTAGACAACTTAATAAAACTCATGATAAGCCCTTTTGATGGTGCTAAATAAGTATCTGTTAAAATATTATACATTATCTCCTATATAAAATTGAAGTTATTAAGCATACTTCTTTTCCACTAAAATTGTTTAAAACACACCAAATAATATAATGATTAATAAAAATTTTATTAGGGATGCAAAGAAGTTAAGATGAGTTAAAATGCTTCTTTATATATCTTCATTATTTTACAGTGTTCCCTGTTGGCATATAGTTTTATAACATCGTTAATAAAGAATTTATATAATAGTTATACATAAAGGTGAAATAAAATACAGATAATGATTTATTGGAGGGCCTGAAATTGGCAAAAGGTCTTATTAGAATAGTTCTAGACATTTTAAAACCACATGAACCGACTTTACCCTATTTTGCTAAATTTTTAAGCGAAGTAAGTGGTGTGGAAGGAGTCAATATTACCCTAATGGAAATTGACAAGGAAACCGAGAACATTAAAGTTACTATGCAAGGTAACGATTTAAACTTTGAAGAAATAAGTAAGGCTATTGAGCAGTATGGAGGATCCATACACAGTGTTGATGAAGTTGTAGCTGGTAGAACCATGGTTGAAGAAGTTACCACTCCACAGGACTGATTTTATGGCCAAAAAAGTGAGATTATCCCCGGATTCATTATTAGAACAATTTACGTCAAAAAAAATTGACCATGAAATTGATTTAAAAACAAAAAGTTTTGATTTAACCACTTCTCAAATCTCAGATGCTTTGAAAAATCTGACAGGAAAAAGTGGAGTTATTCCCAAAATTAAACCCATGAAAAAAAAATTAAGGATCAGCGGTAGGGTTGTTACTGTTAAAACTCAACAAAAAGATTGGGGAACTCCACTTAAGGCCATTGAAAATGCTAAAAAAGATGAAATTATTTTCATAAGCTCTGATGGGGATGATTTTGCAGTTTGGGGTGAAATATTCAGTACATATGCACAGAAAAAAGGTCTTCAAGCTACAGTGATTTTTGGGGCCATGCGAGACATTGACGCTGTTTGCAGTCTTAATTATCCTGTTTTTTCACGTGCTGTGGTTCCCAACGCCGGAGAACCAAGAGCTAAAGGAGAAACTGATCTTGCCCTTGAATGTGGTGAGTTAGAAGTTAAACCAGGTGACTGGATTTTTGGTGATGATTGTGGAGTAGTTGTCGTTGCTGAAGAACTTGTTGATAAAATAATCCATGATGCAATACAAATTAAAAAGAATGAAGACAAAATACTCCGCCAATTAGAAGAAGGGGAATCTTTATCCCATATTTTAGGCATTTAAAGTTGTTAATATTAAAGAATATATGATATTTTAAACCTTATAAATCCGATTTTTTAAGTTTACCATTTACTATCGATTTATTAGATACTTTAACCATATTTAGAAGGTCCGTGGAATAATATTTTATTTAGGAAATAGTAGTTAGAGGTACTTAATGCAAGATACTTACGAAGTAATCAGAAAGCACAAATGGAAAATATTAGTCACCTTTGCATTGGCTGCTTTTTTAATCTTCTCCATAACTTTTATTATTGGATTCGACGATGTATTTAATGCATTGGAAAAAGCTAAATGGGAATGGGTTCTCTTTAATCTAATACTGGAATTGGGTATAAATGTGGTTTGGGCTGCCCGGTGGAAGATGATCATAGATGTGGTTGATAAATCGCCCAAATTTAGCACACTGACAATAATGCTCTTTGCCAGCCTTTTTGGAAATAATGTAACGCCTAGCGCAGCAGGTGGTGAACCTCTCCGAGCTTATCTTTTAAAGGAAGTTGAAGATACACCATTTGAAATAGGATTTGCAACATCTACAGCTGATCGGGTTTTTGAATTTCTCCCATTTGTCCTCATATCAATCATTGCAGCCTTATTTGTGCTTAGCTGGAGAATACCTCCTTTAACTCAGATATTAGTCGTTGCCATGATCATCGTGTCTATATTATTATTTGGCATACTCATCTATGCTGGTCTACGAAAAGAGATCACCCAAAGGATTATTATCTCTATTGCTAAATCCATTTATCCTACTGCAATCCGCTTTACAAGAAAGGAAATATCCTTTAGTGAAATACGAGAAAAAATAATATTTTATATAAATCGTTTTTCTACAGGATTCCTTACTGCACTAAAAGACCGTAAGGTATTTTTATTTGCTTTTATTCTATCCTTTGCAATGTGGGGTTTGGATATGTTAAGGATGTATGTTTGCTTTGGATCTATGGGTGTTTATCCACCACTGATCCCATTGGTGATTATATACACCATTGGAATTCTGATTTCTCTCCTGCCTCTACTTCCAGGTGCATGGGGAATAAGAGAAGCTACGCTTATTGGTCTTTTTGCAGTGGTGGGAGTTTCAGCAGATGTGGTAATGGCTGCCAGTCTAATAGATCGTTTGGCTAGTTATGTTATTCCCACTATAATTGGTGCTATTGCGGCTCTCTATATTGGGCGCAAAGTTAAAAATAGAAGTTTTAAAGTTACATCATCCGATTCATAGTTCATTAATTGGTGTAATATATAAAGCATTTAGTGATCTTTTTTATAAATCTATCGAAATATTTATATACTAGTTCCGGGTAGATATTAGTATATAAGATTTTCGGTTTTAGTGCATGAAGAAACTTGGGAATATACTGCATCTGTCTAACCGAGGGCGAATTATACTCCGATCAAATCAAACCCCTGCATTGGGGTTGTCTGTTTTTAACTCTCGTAAAAAGAAAGTAGGTTTTATTCACGACGTTTTCGGACCAACTAAGGATCCCTACATCTCAGTAAAGATCCATGCAAGAAATTCTAAAAAGTTTGAAAATCGAGTTGGAGATAGTCTTTATGTACCTAAACAAGCCAAGAAGAAATGGGGGCGACGGAAACGAAAGAAAAATTAGTTGAAAACGTTCCTGAAATGACTAAAAAGACTGAAGTTTCGGGAAAAGAACAGATGAAACAGGATATGTCTGAGATTGAAAAAATCGAGACAAAATGTCCAGAATGTCAATCTGAAAAACTTATAAATGATCATGAGCGGGGCGAAATCGTATGTGGTGCCTGTGGCCTAGTAATTGACGATAACTTGGTGGATATGGGCCCAGAATGGAGGGCATTCGACCATGAACAACGTGATAAAAGAACTAGGGTAGGTGCGCCTATCACTTACACCATTCACGATAAAGGTCTTTCCACCATGATCGACTGGCGAAATAAAGATATCTACGGAAGAGACATCCCAGCCAGAAACAGAGCCCAATGGTACCGTCTACGAAAATGGCAAAGAAAAATAAGGATATCTGGTGCAACCGAACGGAACTTGGCCTTTGCTCTGTCTGAACTGGACCGTGATTCCTCTAGACTGGGACTTCCACGAAGTGTCAGGGAAGCGGCATCAGTAGTATATCGAAATGCAGTGGAAAACAAACTTATAAGAGGGCGTAGTATTGAAGGAGTGGTAGCAGCCTCACTTTACGCAGCCTGCAGAAGGTGTAACGTTCCCCGAACCCTGGATGAAATCGCAGAAGTATCCCGAGTAAGCAAGAAAGAAGTTGGTAGAACTTACCGTTTCCTGACCAGGGAACTAAACATTAAACTACCACCAACCAGTCCAGTGGACTATGTCCCTCGTTTTGCCAGTGAATTAAATCTTTCCGGAGAAGTTCAATCTAAAGCTATAGAAATCATTGAAAAAGCTATGGAAAAAGGTTTAACATCTGGAAGAGGACCTACAGGAGTCGCTGCCGCTGCTCTCTACATTGCCTCAGTACTACTAGGTGAAAGGAAAACTCAGCGTGATGTAGCAGATATAGCGGGAGTTACAGAAGTAACTATTCGTAACCGATACAAAGAACTCACAGAACAGTTGGATATGGGTGTTACACTCTAATAAATCATTAAAATAAATATTATGTGAAATATAACTTCTATTTTCACATTTTTTAATTTTAGAGTTTGAAGATATCTGGATTAAATGAAAATTAGTTAAATAAATGATTTTCTGACAAATACCATAATTAGATTCATGAATAATTATTAACCCAAAAAATAGGAGAACTAATAATGTCTGTAGATTTTTACAAAAAAATAATGGAAATATCAAAGGTAATGGAAGAAAAGGGTGATGGGATTAGCTATATCCGTAACAAAAGTGATATTTACACCATTGGAACCAAAAAATATAGTGAAGAAATCGCCAAATACCTTGATGAAAACGTTGAATCATGGGAAGGGACTGAAGCCCAGTTAACCAAAAAGAAAGGTAAAAATAAACAATTAAACGGGAAAAAAGTAGGTTATCTTTGGAAAATACCCATAACTGAAGGAGAATAATTCCCATTCATTCTTTATTTCTTTCTATTCTTGTTTTAATTCTCTAATTTAATGTAATTGATTTTTATAATATAAATTATAAGCTTTATTTATATTCGAAAAAACCTGATATTAATAATAATTATAGTTTGTTTAACTGATTTTTGAGCACTTTATATAAATTTTCTGCACCGATAATCTCTTCAGAGCCCATGTTCCAATCAGAAGGGTATAAAATGAACGGTTGGGTTTGTTCACCACCTAAACCACCATGACTACCAACTAACTCCTCAAAAGCAGCAACTTCATTAGTTACCGGATCGTAAAAACTGTTTACCAGAATATCAGGAGCATATTTAAAACTATCAGTCCGTGAAAGATGTCTGGGGGCTCTTGGTCCGAAAGGAGTTAATATGTCTTCACCTTCAATTGTGCCGTCCTTAAGATAGTGTATTCCTTCACCCCCCATTGCCATTGGCCCGAACTCACGAGATCTGACCATTATAAATCCCACTCCCTCATGTTGAACCAGACCAGGGATTAAATCTGGATAAAGAGTTTTTATTTCTTCAAAAGTTAGTCTTTCAACGTGTTCGGTGAGATAAATCAATCCAAGATTCCCTGAGGCAAGTACAATAACCTGAGCGTCTTCTGAAGATGGTATTTTTTTAGAGATTTCACTGATATTATAACGTTGTAAGTAATCCAAAACTTTACCTCTTATTACGGGAGTATCGTCAACCTTTTTTACAGCTCTATCAAAAATATGCTTGCTTTCATCTGCCACCAGTTCACCTTTACCTTTTATATACTTTTTACTATCTTCAATTGGATTTTGAATAGCATGACCAAAGTGGTCTTCATTAGAGGAAAGTTCACTATAAATCATTGTTTCTGGAGGCATTAAATCCCTGACCAAGTCCTCCAGGGTCAACCCATACCTCTGTAAGAAAGTGGCGCCATTAGTTTGCCCATGATCAGACTGCACCACTAGTTGATAAGGACGCGGCGCATATTTTTGAGCATTTTCCAAACGATGAAATTGCCTATCCAATTTTTTAAGGGCATAAAATGCATCCCAATCCCTAACTCCCGAATGATGGGCTATTTCATCATAACCGAGATATGTTACGTAAGCAACATCAACTTCACCCTCTAACATATCACCAATAAGAACTGCAGTTGTTACTTCTCGTAAAAATACATTGGCTCCAGCTCTTACAAATGGATAAATCAAACCTCGTCTGATACGGGGTTTTACATTCTTTATCAGGTGTACTAATTGAGATGCAAAGTCCAGGAAAACATCCCAACAGAATAATGCAAGGATACGGGCAAAATTAGATGGATTAGAATATACATAATACCAGGCACGTGTGTAAAACCGTTCCAGGTTTTTAAGCTGACTATAAGTGAATATAACATCAGCAGCATCACCAGAAAAAAGGTTACTCCTGCTGGCCCCATTATTTTTTAGAAGCCCATTCCCATCAGAAATTCGTTTTTCAATTAGGGGAGCATCAGATAATCCAGTTGAAACCATTATTTTATTATTTTTGTCCTTTTCAACCCACCGAAATGCAGGAATATCCTGATTATTTCCATGCAGTATACCAGCCTGGCTAGCTCCGGTCTGACTTGAAAGATCAGTTTCCCACCCACTGACCTTATGAGTCCCATCCTCTAACCATTTCTGGAGAGTGGGCATATAACCTTTATTAATCGCTTCATTTAATATATTGAGGGCAAGACCATCTATTTCAAGAAATATAACTCCATTTTTTCCTTTAAGTTTAATCTTTCCTTTCTTAACATTCCGGATAACACTCCTATAATATGTGGCATCGTCATCAATGGTTAAAATAGCTGATAAGAATGCTGTGACAGCAGCCATTGCAATGGGTGTCAGTATTAATGCTGGACCTCCAATGGTAAATCCGCCTAAAAAATCACTTGCCACCCATATTAGGAAACCATTTAGTAAGAGAGCTCCTATCCCCACAGTGAAGACCATGAATGGCAGGAGAATTCTTGCCAGGAAAGGCCAGAATAAAGCATTTAAAAGTCCAACCAATCCTGCAGCAAAGAAAGCCGTGTAAAAATTATCAAAGTGCAAACCCACTGATAAATAGTCAATAATTATAAAACCCAGAAACCCTCCAATCCACATAACCAGTGTACGGCCTAACCAGTAGAACCTGGAACGGTCCTTAACATGAGCCTGCCAATCCAAGACATATTTTTCCATATCTTCCATCTGAGTTATCCCCATATGGAGTATTTAACAAGACATTAGCCTTCAGGACATTTTAGTTTAAAGATAGTGATTTCAGGGTCACAGTTGATCCTCAACCAGAATACATTAGTTCCCAGACCTCTACTTGTATACTGGATCATATCTCCCACCATATATTTCCCAGCAGGATATTTAAGGAAATGAGGTCCTCTAATAAATGTACCCAATCCTGGAATGAGAAACTGTCCTCCATGAGAGTGACCAGATATTTGAAGACTAAATCGTCCAGTACTAGAGCTTATATCTGCAAAATCTGGTTCATGAGCCAGTAGTATGGCCGGACCTTCTTCTGGAAGTTTTTTCATAACCAGATCCAGACGATGCATCCCCAACATCACACTATCCACCCCGGCTATGTGTAGCGGAGCATCATCATGATAGATAGTATAAAAGTCATTACTAACATCGATTATATTACTTCTATCCAATATTTCGCGTATTTTATCAGCGCCTAACCAGTGATCATGGTTCCCCAAGACTGCAATGGTGGATTCTTTAGGTTTTAACCTTTTTAATGAATTTTCGAGATCCTGGGCAACATCATCCAATATATATGAAACGAAATCACCCGTTATGGTAATAGAATCTGGTTTTTCTTTATTAAGAAGATCTATAACGCCCTCAAGATGTTTGGGTGTAATCCACTGCCCCAAATGTATGTCTGAAATGTTCGCCAG
>JAHKLP010000139.1 GCA_020855015.1 Methanobacterium sp. | reverse complement strand
TACAACCCTCTCCATAAGATCACTCTCGTTCAAAGCCCATAAATCGTCACTAATTAGGTGACGACCCAAATATAGGGAATATAGTTTTTCGAATAAAATGTATAAACTAATAAATGATTCATGATCAATAGAAAAATCATTACTGTCATCTTGAGATTTAATTCCATTTTCGATGGCTTTAACCAAAACTATGTTGTCTGGAACATTATTAAGATGTTCTTTAGTCTTGTTAAGGGATGTTTTCCAATTTTCATGGACTGCAAATAACGCTTCCCAGTACCTCTCTTCCCACAAATATCTAAATTTTCTTAAAACTTCTGAAACTTCAAATATATGGCCAAATTCACTATAAAATTCATTATAACGAATTTTTAACTCTTTAAATTCCTTTTCCTCTTCTGATCCTAACATTGAACCACCATAAGTTTTATGTATCGAACAATAGAAATTATTGTAATATTTTATTAAAAAATATTAATAAATATTGTTGTTGGACCAATTCAACCGGAAAATCTAAAAGTATACTGATGCTTCTTTGGTCTTAGGTAAACTTGAAAAAATGATTTTTTGAAAATCGCAAGCTTTTAGTATAAAGAAGTATGTAAAATAGGTCAAAATGGAGTTATAACTCAATATATTCTTAAAATAAACTTTTTCACCAAAAATTTCGCCATCTTAGGATAATTTGAATTTTAATATCTGCTTATTGAAATGTTATTTTGTAATAGTTTTATAGATTGCAAACATAGTATTAGTTCAAGAAATACCATCTAACAAACCAAATTCAGGATATGAAAAATGGTTGAAAATAAACATCAAAAAGAGGTCCACCCTTCAACAAAATCTGTAAGGTGGATACAACATCCCTTAATTAAAGAAGAAAAAATAGAAGCCCGTCTTTATCAGCAATTAGTTGCTGCTAACGTCTTGAAAAAAGGGAACACCATGATAGTGGCACCTACTGCATTGGGAAAAACTATCATAGCTGCGCTGGTAGCCGCGGAAAGACTGAAAAAATATCCAGACAGTAAAGTCCTACTTTTAGCACCCACCAAACCACTGGTAATACAA
Organism: Methanobacterium sp.; assembly: GCA_020855015.1. Lineage (GTDB taxonomy): Archaea > Methanobacteriota > Methanobacteria > Methanobacteriales > Methanobacteriaceae > Methanobacterium. The sequence goes on along the minus strand of JAHKLP010000139.1, from coordinate 5,204 downwards.
CACGAAGAAAGTTTCCGTGATTTTGTAAAAACAACCGTTAACAGCTTAACCGGTGCCGTGAAAGTCACCGAACGAGTAGAGAAATGGAATGATTCACAAATAATATGTGCAACTCCACAAACAATAGAATCTGACATCATTGCCGAACGTTATTCTTTAAAGGACGTTTCCCTACTCATTTTTGACGAATGTCACCGAGGAACCGGATCATATGCATACGTGTTCCTGGCAAATCGTTATAACAGCCAAGCAGACCATCAATTAATATTGGGGTTAACAGCCTCTCCTGGAGGAGAAGAAGAGCGAATAAATCAGGTGTGTCAAAATCTTTTCATTGACGAGGTAGTTGTAAAAAATGAGGACGACGCTGATGTTAAACCCTATTTCAACCCCATTGAAGTTGAATGGGTTAAAGTAGATTTAAAAAAAGAACAACTTGCAATAAAAAGCCACTTAGACACAGTTTTAAAAAATAGGCTTAAGGGCCTGAAAAGAATGGGAGTTATCAGTTCCATACAGAATGTCAGTAAAAAAGACATTCTCCGTGCTAAGGGAAAAGTCCAGAATAGAATATCTCGCAGCACACACCCACCAAGAGAATGTTTACTTGCAATTTCAATGTTAACTGCTGTATTTAGTGTTTTGCATTCAATGGAACTATTAGAAACCCAAGGCATAAGAAATTTACATTCTTATTTTAATAGAATGCGTAAGAAAAAGACAAAAGCCGCCCAGGGACTTTTCAAAGATAAAAATTTCAACAATGCAGTAAACCTTACAAGGAAAGCCAATGACAAAGGTTTAGAGCATCCAAAACTGGAAAAATTATTAGACATCCTTAAAAAGGCTGTTAAATCTGACAATCAAGTGATTGTATTCAGCCAGTACAGAGATACTGTGAACCAGATACAAGAAAAGTGCCAGGAAGAGGGAATAAAGGCAGTTAAATTTTTTGGACAGGCTAATCGCGAAACTGAAAAGGGTTTGAGCCAGAAAGAACAGAAAGAAATCATTAAAGCCTTCCGGATGAAAACTTACCAGGTTCTTGTTTCTACGAGTGTGGCAGAAGAGGGTATTGACATTCCCAGTGTGGATCTGGTAGTGTTATACGAGCCTGTTCCTTCGGAAATTCGGATGATCCAGAGGCGTGGGAGAACCGGGAGAACATCAAAAGGCCGTATGATCGTTTTAATTACTAAAAACACTAGAGATGAATCATTCTATTATTCCAGCATACATCGTGAGAGACAAATGAAAAAACAATTGTCGGGCGGTTATGAAAAGGCTGAAAAACCATTAATTGCTAATAATGAAGATGTTAGAGTCCTCGACCGGGAAAAAACTACTACCGATGTGGAAAAAAAACTTATCGTGTATGTTGATCATCGAGAAGCAAGATCAGGTGTTACCAGAGAACTCAGTAACCTCGGAGTAAAGGTTGAGGCAGTTAATCTCCCAGTCGGCGACTATCAAGTCAGTGCACGAGTAATGGTTGAAAGGAAAAGTACAAAGGACTTTGTGAGCTCATTAATAGATAAAAGATTATATAAACAATCTCAAGAATTGATAGAAAATTTTACAAATCCATTAATCATCCTAGAGGGTCAGGATCTTTACAGGAGTGGACTAAACCCCAACTCAATCCGGGGAGCCCTGGCCAGTTTAGCAGTTGACTTCAACCTACCCATAATCCCCACCCGCAGTCCAGAAGACACTGCAGCAATGATCCACCGGTTGTTAGTAAGAGAATTTGATAAAGGATCTAGAGATATTCAAATACGTACTGATAAAAAACCGCTGACCCTTCAGGAACAACAGTTGTTCATTGTGGAATCTCTGCCACACATAGGCCCTGTGACTGCTAGAAAACTATTAGAAGAATTTAAAACAATAAATGAAGTTTTCAATGCATCGAAAGAGGATTTAAAACAGGTTGATGGAATTGGAGATAAAATTGCTGAAAACATTCGTGAAGTGATTGAATCTAAATACATCATTGAAGTACCCTACTATGGTGAAACTCAAGATTATCCATTATCAAATAAAAATAAACCAGGAAAAAAATTCCACTTAAAAAAAGAGAAACAATAGGGATTGAAACACCAATGAAAATATTGATCAATGCAAAAGGTAAAAAATTCTTGGCAGGCTCTGAGGATTTACACACCGACAAGGGCTTTATAAAAAAGGAAGAAATACTATCCAGTCAGCCAGGAAATGTATTAGAAACACATCTTGGCCATGAATTCCGTGTCTTAGAAGCAAATATAAACGATTATGTTGAATTAATGGAACGTCGATGTTCAATACTTCTCCCCAAGGATTTGGGTGTTATGGCTGCTTTCACAGGACTTGGAAGCGGCCAGCGTGTGGTAGAAGCCGGGACGGGTGCCGGTGCGGCAACCATTTTTATGAGTAATATTGTGGGTGAAAAGGGGCATGTTTATTCCTATGAATTAAGGGAAGATTTCGCAGTGGTGGCTGAAAAAAACATTAAAGAATTTGGGTTAGAAAACGTGACAGTGAAATGTGCCGATGTAGTTACAAGAATTGACGAAAAAAATATTGATTTAGTGTTTCTGGACCTTCCCAAACCGTGGGAGGTGATTGAAAATGCAAAGGACGCCCTTAAATTTGGAGGATATATAGTTGCATACACCCCCTACATTGATCAGGTGAAACTCTTTACCAGGATTCTGAAAAAACGTGATTTTTCTGATTTGAAGAGTTTAGAATGCATTTTAAGGGAGATGGAAGTTAAAGACAAAGGAATTAGGCCTAAAACACGTATGACGGGACATACCGGGTATTTAACTTTTGGCAGGAAACTTTAGTGAAAATTGTGCTAATAAATAAAAAAAATGTTTAATGGCTTTAAAACAAATAATTTATATGCGGTGAAAAGATGGGTTTCGAATTAAAAAATATAATTTCAATTAAAGACTTCAGTAAAGAGGACATTGAATACATTCTTAAATTAGCCAAAAAAATGGAACCCATCGCCAAGTCAGAAGAGAAATCCAATATTCTAGCTGGATCTATTTTGGGAATGTTATTCTACGAAGCTTCTACCAGGACACGTCTATCGTTTGAAACTGCAATGAAACGTTTAGGGGGAAATACCGTTGGTTTTGCTGAAGCAGGGACTAGTTCAGCCACCAAAGGAGAAAATTTAACTGACACTGTCCGCACAGTTGGGGAATACACAGATGCTCTGGTTATAAGGCATAATATGGAAGGTACAGCTCGTTATGTGGCTGAAATGGTAGATGTTCCAGTTATTAATGCTGGGGACGGTGCAGGTCAACACCCAACTCAGACCCTCCTGGACTTATACACCATGCAGCGTCTCCTTGGTGACATAGAAGAACTACATGTAGCATTAGTAGGTGATTTGAAGTATGGGAGGACTGTTCATTCCCTTTCATACGCTTTAGCCATGTTCGGAGTTAAGATGAGTTTTGTGTCGCCTCCGGAACTGAAAATGCCCCGTGAAGTACTCCATGACTTGGCAGCTGCAGGGGTTAGTGTGCAGGAAACAGAAGAAATTAGAGATGTTCTGGAGTATGCAGATGTTTTATATGTAACCAGGATCCAGAAAGAACGTTTCCCTGATCCACAAGAATATTTGAAGATTAAAGGTGCTTACACCATTGACTCTCATCTTCTTAAGGGAAGTGAAGCCATAGTGATGCATCCCCTCCCTAGAGTAGATGAAATATCCCATGACGTGGATAATACACCCTACGGGAAATATTTTCAGCAAGCTTTTTACGGGGTTCCAGTTCGGATGGCATTGTTAAAATCAATAATTAAATAGTGAAAAATTCATTGAAGCATTTGAAAAGAAGAAGTAATTTATACTTGATATATAAAAATGGACTTTTAAAAAAAGTAATAAAAATTGGAGTGGTATTTGGAATTGGTTTTTATCCACTCCACATAGCGTCTTCTAATAGTTCCATGTCACATTGTAGGGTGATAAGATTTGTTCTTCCTTTTCCTCTTCCTCTTGAAACTGTTTTGGTTGAAATCAACCCCAACATTTCAAGTTCGTTGATGAAATCAAAAATGCGCCTGTAGGATACAGAGTCCCCTTTGGTTATATCTTTATAGACGTCGTATAGCCGACCTGATGTGATTTCTTCTTTTCGTTTGGTTAAGAAGATCAATGATTCAAGAACTTTCTGCTGCTGGCTAGGAAGGGTCATTACAATATCAGTCACTTTATTATGTTCAATTTGATCCTTCGCCTCTCGAACATAGTCCTCATAAACCATCTCTGTGCCCTTTTCATCGGCCAGTTCACCAGAAGTTCGCAATAAATCCAGAGCATAACGAGCATCACCCTCTTCCTTAGCCGCAAGGGCAGCGCATAAAGGTATCACTTCATCGTGAAGGACCCCATTGTTGAAAGACAATTCTGACCGTTCATTCAGTATGTCTACCAATTGCTGGGCATTGTATGGGGGAAATACAATCTCCCGATCACGAAGACTGCTACGAACCCTTGGTTTAATGAACTGTTTAAAATCTACAAAGTTACTGATAGAAGCAATAGAAACATTATCAGTACGGGTAAGAGTGTAAAGAAGACCATCACCATCATTTTTCAACAATATATCTATTTCATCCAAAATAATAATCAAAATTAAATCATTGCCAAAAACATTCTTCTTAAAAAGATTACGGAAAGCGTTTATAACTTCTGCCTTGGTCCAGCCCCGGTACGGAACATCCTGACCCATCTGTTGACATAACCTGGCAATAACTTGATATTCAGTTGTAAAATCCGTGCATCGTATATATTCCACTCTAACATTCACATTTTTTTCTTTAGAAACTTGATCCAACTGTTTCTTGGCAAACTTGGCAACGGCTGTTTTTCCAGTACCAGTTTTACCATATATTGTGACATCAGGTGGTGTTACATTCGTTAAAGCCTCAACCCAGTATTTGGCCACGGATTTGATCTGATCTTCCCTGTGGGGGAGATTATCAGGCAAAAATCTATGATCAAGAAACTTTTTAAATTTAAACACTGACTTTTTCTCACCCAATTCCTCAAAAATATTCATTACCACCACTTTCCCTTTAAAAATATTAAAGCTTAAATTATCGTCTGTTGTTTTCAATATTACTATGTCAAAAAACGCCTTAACATATATTAATGAAAATTATGTTATTAATAGCTGAAAAATGTG
>JAHKLP010000118.1 GCA_020855015.1 Methanobacterium sp. | reverse complement strand
TGTAAGATTCAGTCGAGTTTAATGCAGCAATGGCATTAGTATCAGCATGATAATAATCAGAAACATAATAAGTAAAAGCAGCTGCTACCATTAGTATAATCGACAAAACTAAAATAAGGATTATTTTCTTCTTAGATTGAATGATATTCATCTATTAACCTATATCACAAATTTTAAGAAAATAGGATTCGTAATCTGGCTTTTTGTTAAATGCCAGATTACTTTTTTTTGTCTGTTTTTAAGGGGCAAAGACTCCTACAAATGCCAGCCAGGCCAGTGCAGTTTTGGCAATTAGACTTAGTATTATGTAAACTCGTTCACCGTAGAGGTAGTCCTTCCATTTTCCAATACCTTTGTACTGCAATACCATGTTAATGGAGAAGGTGTTGAACATAATGAAGTAGATGAGCAGTATTGCGTAAACAAAGTCTGGCGGATTTGTCTCAGTGGATCCCAGTGCCGCAACGAAGTAGGCTGCTAAAACTATCCAGGGAACGAATCCAGATATACATCCCACCAGATATGCAGACCAATCAGTTTCTTTGGTAAGAGAGTTGATCTTTTCCATTAAAAGGCCACACAAAATCATCACAGCATTTAAAACAAAGATCATTACCAGAGACCAAAGATCCCATACACCCACAAAGGTGGCGATGATTACCAGCATAATGGAGCTAGAGAAGAAATACTCATACCACCGGTAAGGGTTCATACCCCGTTTCAAGTTATCATTGTAATTTTTGGTTTTAAGGAAGGCAATGGTGAAATGTGCTATTGCTGAAATCAACAGGAACGAGGAAAGAATCACACCAAGATAACCAACTGTAAATGCAACTGTTGGATCTGGCACAATCTGGGCTTCAAAAGGTCTAAACGATATTATATTAAATTTAAGATAAAATGTATAGATATCCTGGGTCCATGTCAAATAGAAACCAAGGGCGACCATGATAAATCCCTGGACGAAGTGCAGTGCACCGCACCTATGTTCAGTTTTCTCAAACCCTCAAAGGTTATAGGAGACTTGGCAATAATTTCCCTTCTTTGTTCATTATCCATTATACAACCTCCTTTGATTATGTTATATTTGTCTGTTAATCTTATTAAATTTGATGTGTAGTTGGAATCACATAAGATAAATCAGTTGATACACTCCATCCAGAATGTATTTACTATATTTTCCACCTAAATATCCATCTAAATTAACTTCACGACATATTTTCTTTATTTATACTGGAAAATGATTTATGTATGTTTAGAGAAAATAATAATCAAAATTTTAATACTAAAAGGTATGGGGGAGTGTTAAAATAACCGAAAGTCCAGATTATACAATTGAAAGTAAGGATAATGACATTGAAATCAGGATTTATTCTGGTTATATATTAGCCCAGGTTGATGTGGAGGCAGATTATGATCAGGCCATTAAGATTGGATTTTCCATACTGGCCAATTATATTTTTGGGGGGAACAAAAAAAGTTCAAAAATCTCCATGACCGCTCCAGTAACTGAAGAAATTGTTGAAAAAGATGTTGAAAAGTCAGAAAATATTCCAATGGCCGCACCAGTCATAGAAGAAGCCATTAATGAGGCAGAAAAAATAGATATGAGTGTTCCAGTGACTGAAGAAATAATTGGATTACATAATTATCGAATTTCATTTACAATGCCTTCCAAATACACTTTAGAAACTCTACCTATCCCTAACGATGAAAGAATTAAATTTAAGGAAATTAATAACCCAAAAATGGCTGTTTTGAAATTCAGGGGGAGGGTGAATCATAAACTGGCCCAAGAAAAGATTGAACAGTTAAATGAATGGTTGAAAAAAAATAATATTAAACCTAAATCTAACTTTTTAGTGGCACAATATAATCATCCTGCTGTTCCAGGGGTTTTTAGAAGAAATGAGATTTTGATTGAAATATAATGTTCTTAATTACATTTCATCCACGATTTATAGGTAAAAAATTAACAACAAAAAGATTCATCATCTGAGAATAGAAGAGGTTAGCTATGAAATGTGAAAATTGTGGTTCTAAAATAAAAAAAGGGGAGACTTATTGTCCTAAATGTGGAATGGAACTATTTAACTCACAATACAAACCCTTAAAGAAAAAGTATCTACGAGGGGAATACAGAGAAGTAGAGGATATAGGAACTTCCCCCTACAATTTAGATGAGGAAGATTATTCCGAATCCGCATATCAACAAGATAACTATCAAAATCAAAATTATAACCAGAAACGGAAAAAGAATTATCAAAAGAACTATAACCAAGAAAAAAATCCTCAGAAAAAGTACCAGAGAGGCTATGACCTCGATGAATACTATGAATCAGAGGAAACTGGGAGTTCCATATGGGGAACTATTATGCTTCTTTTAATAGTAGCACTTCTCTTTGGATTTGTAATGGGCTTCATGTTCTTTTCCACTAAACTATAAACTTTCCTTTTAAAAATCATTAAAATTTTTGTTTTACATTCATTCAATTGGCATTTCTATTATCAGAAATTATCTAAAGTGTGACTGAATAAAATGAACATCTTAATAACCGGTCCGCCGGGAGCGGGTAAGACCACCATCTTGGAAGAAATAAAAAACAGAATTAGGGATAGAGGATATTCTGTAGGTGGAATTTCTTGCCCAGAAATTAGAGAAAAAGGTATCAGAACAGGTTTCTATATCACAGACCTCAGCTCAGGATTAACCGGAGTATTAGCCAGTATTTATAACAATAACGGGCCAAAGATAGGTAAATATGGGGTTAATGTAGATGATATCCGAGAAATTGGTATAAAAGCCCTTAAAAATGCTCTTAAAACTGCAGATTATATTTTCATTGATGAAATTGGGCCAATGGAACTAAAAAGCACTTCCTTTTCACAGACAGTCTGGGAAGTAATGGAAAGTCAGAAACCAGTAATTGCTGTCATTCACCAGCGCTCCAGAAATTCTTTCATTTTGAAGGTAAAAAACAGGAAAGATGCACTTATTTTTAATTTAACAATGCAAAATAGGGATTCTCTAACAGAAGAAATATTAGACTCAATTAAATAAATTAATACAAAGCCTGATGTTAAAGCCCAATAAAAATGGATATGTTTAAATAAGAACAGTTAAAGTAAGAAATTTTCATTTCTAATTCTATTTTTAAGTTCCTCTGCAAGTTTTCGGGCTCTTTTAATGTCAGACTGACGGCAACTCACTTCTAACTCCATCATCTCACCCTGCCAGCCCATCAAAACAGTTCCTCTTTCCATCTGGAATGAACTGAATGGACAGGAATAGGCGCACATTCCACAGCCAAAACATTTAGTCAGGTTCAAGTCATGTTTTTGGAAAGCCTTTGTCGGACATCTTTCCTCAACCAGACAGGTTTCGCAACGTTGACACAGATCTTTTTCGTAAGTAGGTCTTTCATCCACATTATTCCACACATCATAAGTGGTCTGGCTCAGAACACTGTGACGCCCTCTGATATCACTGATAGGGAGGTTTATATCCTCATTTTTGATAAAAGTCCTCTTTAGTATATCATCATTTAGGATAGGTATGGCTGTGGCCACACTATTGTAAACCTCAGATCCGGCTCCTGTGCGGAAACCACCCAGATAAAATTGATCCATTTCGTTCATATCTGCAGTTATCATCATGTTCGGCTTTTCAGGGCTGCTACGAGTTCCAGGGCCTATGAATAATCCTTCAGAGTTGTTTATGAGTAATTTACTGCCAATACGGATTGAATTTAATTGAGGGTCATTCTGGAGCGGGTTAAGTTCACCGCAACCGGAAAACGAAAATCCCTTAAAGGGACCCTCCATATCCACTGCATTGAATATTGATGAAATGGGTTCCGAACTTGGATTTATGAATGCAGTATAATTTTTAAAGGCAAATCTGGTTCCAATCATCTGAGCAGTTCCAAAATCATGAAGATTGGCAGTTGAGTTAATAATATTTCCTTCTAAGTCTTCTACCTGGATTTCTATTTCTTTCCCTTTAATAAGATCTTTAAAGAGGAATCCTCCCCCATATTGAGAGTCATGAATGCTGTGGGAGGTTCCATATATCATCAAATCCACAGAACCCAACCATTCATTAGGGCAGGGTCCGGGGAATCCTGGAACACCATTTAAAAGGATATTTTTGGCTTTCTTGAAGGTTCCTGGTTCTGAAACCGGCAGATGGAAAATTGCTGCAGTTCCGGACATGACACCACAGGTTCCAGTGGTAACCACATCGATATCTTCTACTTGAGGTTCTTCACCATCCTTCACCAGACGGGTTACTTCCTCAGCAGTAAGGATGGTGGCTTTACCCTCATGGATCCTTTGATTAATATCCTGAATGGTTTTTTTCAATTAAATTCACCTTATAATAGAAAAATTTACTTTTTAAATAAATAAACGATGTTTATCCAAACCCATTCAGGTTCTTCTGGGCTAAAACATCTTTTAGAGATTTACGCGCGAATTTAAGGGCTTCTAGTATTCTATCTCCCTCTTTTCCAGCTCCCTGTGCCAGATGGGGTTTGCCACCTCCACCTCCACCCATAAATTTGGCAGTTTCTTTAATTATATCATTAATTTTTACGCCTCTTTTCATGGCTTTAGGTGATCCAGCACCTGCTATCTTCCCTTCACTATTCCCCAGGACAACCACGTCAACTCCACCATCTTCGGTGAGTTTGGTCACCATTTTAACCAGTTCACCTATATCTGCATCCACTTCTTCTGCAAGGAAGGTTAAGGAATTGATATTTTCTGTTTGTTCAATTATTGATTCGGTTTTAAGATTAGCCATCTGGGCTTTCAGCCGTCCAATCTCATTTTTAAATGACTTCCATTCAGTAAAGAATCTTTCAGAGGTTTTGGGGAGTTGGGTGGCCTCTACCTTATACACTGCCGCACTCTCGTTTAAGAGAGCATCGTTTTTTTGCATGGATTCAACTGCAGCTTCTCCAGCAGAAAATTCAAGGCGTTCTACTCCATCTTGAATTCTTTCTGTTCGGTTGACTTTAATTAACCCTATCTGTCCCGTTTGTTCGCAGTGTGTCCCAGCACAAGCCTGCACATCAACACCGGGAATCTGAACCACCCTGATACTTTTTCCTGGAACCACTCCTCCCTGATATAATATGAATCCATATTTTTTCTCAGCTTCAGTTCGATCCATCCACTCTGTAGTAACTGGTATATTTTCCATAACCCATCTGTTGGCTGCAAGTTCAATTTCCTCGAGTTCTTCTTGACTAATACGCTGGTAATGGGATAAATCTATTCTTGATTTTTTAACACCCTTTTGAGCACCTGCCTGCCATATATGGTCCCCTAAAACCATCCTGGCGGCTGCTACTAAAAGGTGGGTGGCGGTATGATTTCGAGCCAGGGATATTCTACGGTTCCAATCGATAGTTCCTTTAAGAGTTGAACCGGTGCGGTGTTTGATTCTATCCAGCATATTCTCATCAACTCGATGTAAAACAATTCCATCGAGCTTTTCAGCATGTGATACCTTTATTTTTTCCCCTGCAACATCTAAAAAACCTATATCTGACGGTTGGCCTCCTCCTTCCGGATAGAAAAGAGTTTTATCCAGGATTATATTATTATCGTACACTCCAAGAATTCTGGCACTAAATTCCGTTTTGTGAGGATCATCGTAGAACAATAATCCAGTTTCAGGGTAATCGAGTTTAACTGGTATTTCATCTTCAACCACTTCTTCAGAATGTTGGGCTGCAACTAGAGTATAAAAGTTATCAGGGACGTTTACTTCAAAGTCCAGTTCTCTTGCAATATCTGCAACTGTATCTGGAGGTAAACCCTGGGAATCATAAAGTTTAATAAGCATTTCAAGGGGCATTTCATCTTTTTTGTCCTTTTTAAGGTATTTAATGCTTTTTTTAACCATCTGATGTCCTTTGCGGATGGTTTTATGGTAACGTTTATCTTCAAGTTCAATGACATGGAGAATATGCTCCTGATGATTTCGGATTTCGGGATAGGTCTGGGAGAGGAAGTTGAGCTGTATATTCATTATATTTCCCAGTGATTCTTTAAGTCCCAATTTTTTTATGAAACGAATGGTTCTGCGTAGAATTAAGCGGGCAAGGTAGCCTTCTTTAACATTGGAGGGTATTACTCCATCAGCCAGCATGAATGCCAGACAGCGAGTGTGATCTGCAATTACATAAATTGCTTCCATGGGTTCAGTGGCTTCTTTCAAATCTTCTAAGGAAATTCCCAGTCTCTCTGCCACTCTACTGCGTAAAGTTTTCAAATCAGCTATGTCCTCAATATCCATCATGCCTGCTACTTGGGCGTTTTCACCAAGAATTTCATGGTTCAGTTCTACTCCTGCCATATCTCTTAGTTCTTCAATTACAGGACCAAAAGATGCATCATAAGCGGTGGGTGTTCCTTGGGATATCCAGGCAAATCTTTCCAAACCGTATCCGGTGTCAACTATTTTTAATGGGATCTCCTCCCTTTCACCTCCGGCTGTGGTGCGATATTGGATGAAAACCAGGGTGGCCAGTTCTACTCCCCTTACACATACTTCATAACAGGGCCCACTATTACCTCCTCCTTCCCACCATGATTCAATAAAGGTTATTTCTTCTTCATCAATTCCAAGATGGGTTATGAAGTCATGACAGTATTTCACTGTTTCGTCATCCCAGTAAACAGGATTATCTTCAGAATTAAAGGCATGATGTCCCCCCATGGTGAAGCAAGTCATGTGTCTGCCTGTACGTCCTACATTATCTACATCGTTAAGCCGGATTGATGGTTGGGCTACAACCAGTGGATTTGCTGGTGGTTTGACCTGTCCTGAGGTCACCCATGGTTGAAAGTTGTAGATAGATGCCCCTACTAAAAAAACGTCGTCTCTCCATCTTTTTGCCAGGACCGGGTATCGTCTGATGGGGGTGTGTCCTCTCTCCCGGAAGAAACGGATGAAAATATCATGTATGGAAAATAAATCATAACTTTCTGAGGTGGCTGGATTTCCAATGAACTGATATTCATCACAGGGTGCATCGCCGCATGTTTCTCGCTCGCCGATGGACCAAAAATCATTTCCACAAGTTTTACAGGTTTTTTTGGTGTAACCAAGTTTTTTAAACTGGACAGACATAATAATCATCAAGAATATTTATTGAAATATGGATATAAGCGTTAATATCTGAATTTAACTATATATGAGTATAGATGCTTTGATCTAAGCTTATATTATTAGTTATTATTGGTATAACTTAATTAGTATACTTTTCATTGCTTTTAATTTGATATAAGTTTAATCAACAATAAATTATAAATATTTATTAAAGTATTAATTTAATTTTAAAAAAAATATTAAGAAGCCAAAAAGTCCGGAAGGACTTCTGGCTGGGGAAGAATTATCCGAAGAGTGCGCCGAGACCGGCAGCTGCTTCTTCTTCTTTCTCTTCTTCGTCTTCTTCTTCTGCAGTTTCTTCTTCTGCAGTTTCTTCTTCTGCAGCTGGAGCGCCAGCTGCGGCTGCGGGTGCAGCTGCTACAGCGGTTTTTTCCATTGCTTCTTCGATGTCCACGTCTTCTAAGGCTGCGATTAAAGCTTTTACCCTAGCGTCATCAGCATCTGATCCTGCTGCTTTTAAAACCTTTTTAACACTTTTTTCATCAATTTCCTGACCTGCTGTGTGCAATAACATTGCTGCGTATATATATTCCATGAGATCACCTCAAATTATATCCGTTTTAACTTTAAAACCTTTAAAATCCATTTGGATTTATTTTTCGAGTTTTATACAAAACTTTTATTTATTTTATTTTCTAAGACCATAATGGCTGATTATCCGAAGAGAGCACCTAAACCTGCGGCTGCATCCTCTTCTTTATCCTCTTCATCTTCTTCTTTTTCTTCTTCCTCTTTCTCCTCTTCAGCTGGGCTGGTCTCAGGAGCACTTGCAGTTGAACTCAGTTTATTGTTAAGTTCATCATCAACTGCCTCAGCATTTTTGGCTGCTGCTTCTGAAGCAAGTGCCAGCATCTGAGAGTAGGCTTTTGCCAGTAGGAGATCGGTTGTTTTTGATGTAAGAACTTCTGCATTGAAAGCCAGATTCAATGCCTCTCCCGCTGCTTTTGATATTAAAGCAGGTGTGGAAGCGCTGTTGAAAACTACTGCATTAACTGAAAGGTTAATTGCCTGAGTGTAGGCTTTCTGTATATCAGATAGTGTTTGTTCATCGTCAATTGTTAAGATGTCAGAGGTGTAGATAGTTTCATCTTCATAGGCTGCTTTCAGGTCGATCCCAACTTCCATTGGATATATATCTAGACGGGTCAGCATACTGGCCACGTCACGTGAGATCTCCTCTCCCTCTGCTACTATGGTTTTATCTTCGGTTATAACTATTTTGCCCTTTTCAATTTTGGCGGGGATACCAATTTTCTGCAACTCACCCAGAATCGGGCCGGGCATGAATCCAGTATCACCTTTAGGCACCACAATATCATCTAAAGCTATACTACCTGCCCTAGCTGGGGCTGGAGTTTTACTGCCTTCTAAAATCTTGTAGAGTTTGAAAGGGTTCATTTCAGTGAATATTAGGGCTGGCTGACCATCCATATGGTTAGAGAGGGCTTCTACCTTTGTTTTCCCCGAATCGTTTAAAGCTAGATCCATCAGGGTCTTCCTGGACATCTTGAGCTTAGCACTTCCTCGAAGGCTCTGACGCATTTTCTGAAGCTGGGGTGCTGGTATGTCAGAAAGATCCGCCATTGCCACTACGGGATGACTTTCGATAAGGTCTTTTAGCTCTTTAACCTCTTCTTTTTTCCATTCGGCTACATGTGGCATTTAGATCACCCTCGCTACAGGGCCCATGGTTGTTTTCACGTACATGGTTTTTATCTGGTTGCGACCTTTCTCCAGCTTCTGATCTAGCACATTCAGGACAGCCTCTATGTTATCCACTATGAGCTCGTCATCCATGTCCTGTGTACCGACTAATGCCTGTATAACTGGCTGGTCTTTTATTCTCACTTTTACTGTGCTTTTAAGCCTCTCCATTATGGGTTCGGGTTTGATGTTAGCTGGAACTGGTTTGGGCATTTTCTTCCGGGGTCCTAATACTGGTCCCAGGAATCTACCTACAAGGGGCATCATATCGGCCTGGGCCACAAAAAAATCATGCCTGTTGGCAATTTTCTTGGCTTCTTTCCGATCTTTACCCATTTCCTCCAATTCGGGCTTTTTGATCACCAGATCTGCCCCGGCGTTTTTGGCCTGCAGGGCCAGTTCACCGTCGGCGATAAAGGCGATCTTAACATCTTTACCCCGTCCATTAGGGAGAAGAACTTCCTCGTCCATGCGGTTTTCGGGTTTTTTCACGTCTAAATCTTTGATGGTGATAACCACATCAACAGATTGTGTGAAGTTTCTCGGCTTGGATTCCTCCTTGGCCTTCTTCACCGCTTCTAAGATCTCTTGTTTCACGTAAATTCCTCCGAACTCTTCTGGTTTTGAAAAGTTCAATCTAATGGTTGGATTTTTTTGTATTTTGTCGTGTTTTATTTAAGATATAATTTTGTGATATAATTTGTCACAAGAATTAATTTTATAGATGCATTCAAATCAGGATTTTTCCACTAATCTGTCGTCGTAGACGCCCTGACTGATTTCTTTTTGCACTTCACGCGGATCTTTACCTTCCACAGTGATACCCATACTTACACATGTACCCACGACTTCTTTGGTGGCACTTTTGTAGTCTGCTGATAGTAATGCATCGAATTTCATCCTGGCGACCTTCAGAGCCTGTTCTATTTTAAGATCAGCTACTTTGTCCATTCCAGGATCTTGGGAGCCTTTTTCTATCTTCAGTTCGTCCATGATCAGTGCGGTAGTGGGTGGTGTTCCCACTGTAACTTCAAAATCTTTGGTGGAGGTGTCCACTATGATTTTCACCGGTACTTTCATGCCTTCGAAGTCTACTGTTTTCTGGTTAATCTGCTCCACCACTTGCATCATGTTGATGCCCAGGGGTCCGATTGCAGGACCTAGAGGTGGGCCGGGAGTGGCTTTACCGCCATCTATAAGGATTTCAATGGTTTCTGTTGCCATTAGTCTGCCTCCTTCTGTATTAATCTAATTTGATCACCTTTAACTGTAACCGGGATGGGAACTGCGGCTTCGATAAGTTCCAGAACTACATCTTCCCTGGATTCATCAATCCTAACCACTTTAGCTTTTTCTCCTTTAAAAGGTCCGGAAATGAGTTCTACAATACTTCCCTTCTGTATGGAAGCTATTATTGGCTCCGGCTTTAAAAAGCTTTTTATCTCTTCGTATGGGATCTCTCCATCGATGGCTCCTTTCATGTGGGGCACTTTAAATGCAGGGTTCTGTAAATCAAGTTTTGTAGAAGATTCAACTAATATGTATCCCCTTAAACTTTCTGGAACAAGAACGGCGCTTACTCCAATCCCACTATCTTTAACATTCCTGGCAATTATGCGGGCCACGTTTTTTTCCTGACCTACCAGGGTTCTTATTGCATAAATCAAATTATCACTAACCTGAAATAATAATTATCCAGTACCTTGAATTAGTTGGCTGATTATTATAATTATAAAACCGATGACTCCAATAAGGATTATTCCAATACCGGTTACCTTGGCCACATTTATAAATTCTTCTCTATCTGGCTTCCTAGAGACTTTTAACACTCTTTGGCACTGTTTGATAAAATTTGCCATTGACTCTTTGTTTAGATTCATAAAAATCCCACTTCACATAGTTATCAATAGAAGGAGAAAGTAAAAATTTAGATATTATAAAAATAGGTTATGCCTTGAGGGCATATAAACCTTTGCATGGGGGAGACAGAACAGACTAGGGTTAGAGTAAGGGGGTTAGAGAACGAGTATAATCCCTAATCAATTCTTTCCCCTTCAAGAAAGGATTTATTTAAAAAACACCATCGATGAATTCTTCTAACGATGATTCTGGCACTTTTTCTTTTTGACGTTCTTCAATATATTCTGGTTCGCCGCTGTGTATGCCAAATATGTATGGTGATTTGACTCCAGCCACAACAATGGTTGTGCGGATGGTGTTCTGCAGTTCTTCCTGGATCTGAGTACCCCAGATGATATTAGCATCAGGGTCTAGTTCGTCAGCAACAATCTGTACCACTTTCTCAGCTTCGTTTAAAGTGAGGTCAGAACTTCCAGAGATGTTGATCAGAGCTCCTTTGGCATTGGAAATGTCCAGGTCTAATAGTGGACTGTTCAGGGCTTCATGAACTGATTCTATGGCTCGGTCTCCAGAGTCTGATTCGCCCATTCCAATCATGGCCATTCCTGATCCTTTCATAATACTGCGGATATCTGCAAAGTCCAGACTTACCAACCCTGGTTTGGTGATGAGCTCGGTTATTCCCTTGACCGCTCTTCCCAGAAGTTCGTCAGCCACCATAAATGCCTTATTAATAGGCAGGTTT
>JAHKLP010000104.1 GCA_020855015.1 Methanobacterium sp. | reverse complement strand
CTACTGGCTATGAATGTGGCCAATTTCCATAATTGGGGAACAATGGGAGTGTTTTTAGTAGTTATGATTCTTTTAATTAGCACCAGCATCCTTATAGCATTTTTAAGACGTTCCAATCTTAAAAAATTCCTGGAAACTAACCTCTATATCCATAATCCCACATATGGGGACTTGTTGATGGATGTGTTGACAGGTGGGGGCTTGGGAGATCTGCTTCGTAGATTTACCTTGGGCCAACGAAATATAAAGATAAAAAATAAGTTTTTAATTTTCTTAGGTTTTCGCAGGCTGATCTATAACCCTGATCTATAACCCTTATACTACACCATAAAAGCTTTTTTTTAAGATAATCTATTTTCTTAGTGACATGTTCACAAAAAAGTAATGAAAATTATTTAAACCTGGAAAAACACTATTAACAATAATGACAGCCACCAACAATTTTCCAAGGTATGATTAAAATTATGCCTTTAAAAAACAATTAACACGTCATTAAAGCTAAGCATTGCGAAAAAACATGAAGGAGGTGAAAAACTGACAAAAAACGAATATAATGCTAAGCAAACAAACAAAAAGGACGGGATAAGTAATTTGCAGAAGAAAATAATATTGGTTTTTTTTGTGCTTGTATTCTCATTAACATTAGCATGTGCTGTTTCAGCAGCTGATGATACTACAAGTGAGGAACTAATAACAACCAACACTAGTATTAATGATTCACAATTAACTGACCCCTACGTAGTGGAAAGTGGTGAAAGCTTTTTTGGCCCCAATGCCATACAAAATGCCATTAACTCGCCAAACACGCTGAATGGTTACCATATCCAGATCGAAGCTGGAACATACTCTGAACAGCTAACCATTACCAAAAGTCTGACCCTAATTGGTATGGGTGCCAGCCCCACTGACACCATTATTGATGGAAGTGGAACTGGTACAGTTATTTACATACCTGCAGGGGTCACTGTTACCTTAATAAACCTAACTATCCAGAACGGCCATGCATCCGACGGAACCATATTACATCCTGATGGATATGATGGCGGAGGCATATGGAACGAAGGTACATTATACCTCACTAGTTGTGTCCTGAGAGACAACCAGGCTGGTGATGGAGGTAGTCTTACTTACGGTGGCATTGGTGGTGATGGGGGAGCAATCTACAACACCGGCAGTGCAACCATAACCGATTGCGAGATCTACGATAACCGTGCTGGAGATGGAACTGACGGATTCTTTAGTCTTCATTCCAATGGTTTCAATGGAGGCCATGGTGGTGCCATCTACAGCACAGGAACTCTCACTATAACTAACAGTGAAATGTACAACAACCGTGCTGGTAACGGTGGGGATGGTGTAGTATTAGGTGACGGGGGGAATGGTGGTTCTGGTGGTGCTATCTTCAGCACAGGAACCCTGGACATATCCGACACCCTAATACACGACAACTTAGCTGGTAACGCTGGTGCTGGTGGTACTCAAGTAATAATTGGAGGTACTGGTGGTACTGGTGGTGATGGGGGAGCAATTTACAACACAGGAACAGCAACCATAACTAACTCTGAAATCAACTTCAACACCGCTGGAAACGGTGGTAGTGGAGCTGATGGAGGTGATGGTAGCTTAGTCTTACTTCACCCTGACGGTTACGCAGGACACACCGGCGGAAACGGCGGAAACGGCGGAGCAATCTACAACACAGGAAATTTGGAAATTTCGGCTTCACAAATTTCTAACAACACCGCTGGAAACGGCGGAAACGGCGGAAACGGCGGAAACGCCGTAGAAAGTACTCAACCAAATACTGGAGGCACTGGTGGAAACGGTGGTGCCGGTGGAAACAGTGGAGGTATCTTCAACTCCAACTATCTACTCCTCACTGAATCAACAGTAACATCCAACCGCAGTGGTAATGGTGGAACTGGTGGAAACGGTGGTAAAGGTAGTGACCAATGGAGATACTGGTGGATTTATCATTGGGTATACGTTAATTCCGGAAACGGCGGAAACGGCGGAAACGGCGGAGTGTCCGGTTCTGGTGCCGGTATCTACCATAATGGAACCTACTTAATCGTTACCAGTAACAACTTAACCAACAACATCATTGGAACTCCAGGTAATGGAGGAGCCGGAGGTTTAAAAGGAACCGGAACTGGTGGTACTAATGGAATTCCAGGTAATGCTGGATCCAGTGGTATTGGTGGTGCTGTTTACCTGAGAACCAACCTAGCATTACCTCAAATAAATTACAACCGGATCCTAAACAACACCTTACCCGACATAGCCAGCTACAATGGAATCAATGTTAACGCTGAAAACAACTGGTGGGGAACCAACTTTGAAGGTAGCAGCCCATCCCTTGCTGGACGAGTATCCAGTGGAGTGGACGCTGATCCATGGGTCATGTTACGCCTGATTGTACCTAACCCTATTTACAATGGAGTGCCTGTACAATTCATAGGCGACCTTACCCAGAACAGTGACAGCAACCCAGTTGGAGGATACATCCCTAATGATGTGCAAACAGACTTCACAGCCACTCGAGGAACTGTTGACACACCAGAGTACACCCTAAATGGACAAGCAACAACTACATTCTCACCAACATCTTCAGGAGCTGCAACATTCACTGTAACCGTGGATTATCAAACTGTAACCGTTAACCAGAACGTGGAACCACGGGCAGTTTTAGATTTCACCAAGTCAGTGTCCAACAATCATCCAAACTATGGTGATATTATACACTTTATTATCACCGTACAGAACACTGGTCCTGATACAGCCACTGATGTGAATGTGACTGATCTGCTTCCAGCAGGTCTTGTTTATCAGTCACACACACTCAACGCCGGAACCTACGATTACACAACCGGATTGTGGAGTATAGGAAGCTTAACAGTACCTACCGGAGGCGTGTATCTGGATATCGTCGCCTTGGTAAATGCCACAGGGTTTTTCAACAACACAGCAACACTGGCCCAGTCAACCTATCCTCAGGATGAGGTGAATAGAAGCGCCACTTTAAATGTTGATCCTGCAGCAATCTTAATCGTAACCAAAACTGGTAACGGTTCTGTTAATGTAGGGAATACTGCAAATTATACCATAACTGTGACAAACAATGGACCTAACACAGCTCATAACTTAGTAGCACATGACTTCTTTGACACAGATACAGAAGTTACAATCCCAATATTAAGTGAACTTGCTCCAAGTGCATCGTATACATTTGGCTATGGATCCCTCACCAATTCCAGTCATGCTGGTAGAAATATTCCCAACAGCGTATACATAACCTGTGATGAATACCCTGGACAGTCTAATACTGCCACAGGTTACGTATTCGTTCAAATGGCTAACATCACTTTAAACAAAACGGATAATACCACTAATCACAGAGCTAATGTGGGTGATTTGGTGAATTTCACTATCACCGCACACAACAACGGGCCCAGTAATGCAACAAACGTAGTTATAACTGATGTGCTGCCTATTGGATTGGATTTCGTGTCTGCCAGTGATGGTGGACTATATGATGATGCCACAAGAACCATAACCTGGGCTGCATTCAACCTGGACTTTGGAGCTCCTGATATGTTTAGGACTTTCGTGGCCAGAGTTAACGCAACCATGGCTGGTGTTACTGGAGGCATTATTAACACTGCCCATGCAACATTCACTGAATATCCATTCACTGCAAGTGGCACTAACACTGCAATCTACGTCCCATTAGCTGACCTGTACATTAACAGTTGGGCCAGTAAAAATAACCCCTACGTTGGCGAAATCATCACTATCACCTTCAAAGTGGGTAACCGAGGCCCGGACACTGCCCAAAACGTAGTATTTACCCTAACCATACCTGAGGGTATGGATTTCGTGGATGTTACTGTGGACCAGGGACCAACACCAATCTATGACCCAGTAACCAGGACTTTAACCTGGATACTCGGCGATGTCGTGGTGGGAGACCCAACTGCACTGGTTAGAGTTAAAGTACTTAGAGCTGGAATCTTCGTCTTTGCACCAAGCCTTTCAACCGACACTTATGACCCTAACCTGGAAAGCAACATCCAGACGGTAACTGTAAATGCTCAAACAGTTCCAAAACCCAGTTCCAAAACTGTGGGAATGCAAACTACGGGATCACCAATAGCAAAACTAGTATTAGCTGTGTTAATGGTGTTAGGCGGATTATTACTGCCAAAACGTATTAAATAAACCAAAACTCCAAAAATTGGGATATGAATAATATCCCATTCCCTTATTTTTTTCAAAATTAGCTATATAATGACATTCTATTTTATTTGTAAGTGTTTTTATGAATTAATTTTCCCAAGAAGCACCAAACTTTTTATTAGCTTGAAAAAATCCCTTAGACAAAAATTCTATTAAAAAAAAAGAAAAAAGAATAAAAAAGGTATTAATTATTCCTTTCCTCTTTTCAATGACCAAACAGCCAGAACCAGGAACAGGATGGCAAATATCACCAGCACCAGGAGATCCGGCCATATTTTATCCAGACCCCATCCTTTAAGCATGACTGCCCGGCAGGCATCCACTGCATAGGTAGGAGGTACCAAGTATGATAAAGGCCTTAACCATTCGGGTATAGCTTGAATGGGCCAAAATACACCTGAAAGCAAGAAAGCTGGCAAAACAACAAATGGGAAAAATTGTATTGCTTGTTCTGGCCTTTTAGCAAGGCTAGAAAGTAGTATCCCCAGTGCTTGGCAGGTTACGGCTAGAATGGCCACTGCCATGAACGCCAGCAATACATTGCCCACCACTATTATGTTGAACACCAGTATGGCCACTGATAGTAATAATGCAACTTGTAATGTTCCTAATGTCCCAAATGTGATCGCGTATCCAGTTACGACCTCCCCTTCAGTCACTGGACTGGCTAACACTCGTTCCAATGTGCCATTGGCTCTTTCTCCTACGAAAGTGATGAGTGTGAGAATGGTTGTAAGCAAGTATACTACGAAGGCCAGGATTCCTGGGACAAAAAAGTCAACAAACTCGGCATCATCCCCATAAATTGGATCAGAGGTTACTTTTAAAGGTGCGCTAACTCCTTCCCCTGTCATGGTGTCGGAAAGGGCCTCGTTTACCGTTTTAACTATGGCATTTTTTATGTTGGTTATGCTGTCATCACCCTGGATTATAATCTCTGCGCTATATGGATAAGAGGTATTTGTTGTCTTTAAAATAGCGTTCTTGCTGAATTCCTCAGGGAATATGATAACTGCTGAGGACTTACCTTCTTTCACTTCTTTTCGGGCTTCATCTACATTACTCATATTTTGGATGTTCAAAACCTCTTTATCCAAGTTTGAGATTATCTTTTCTGAAAAGTAAGTGGTTTCCCCAAGGGGTGATGTGAATCCCTGGTCTTGATTTACAATTATAACATCGACATCCTCCACATCACCACTGAATGCCAGACCAAATATGCACATGGCAAAGATTGGTGCCAAAAACAACAACGCAAGGCTGCGCTTATCATTGGCCACATCACGGAATACCCTGCGGCTTACAGCCATGATACGATAGAATTTCATGACCCCACCCCGTTTTGGGCTTCATCTTTTTTAGAAAAATCGAGGAATGCATCTTCCAGAGAATCCTTCCCACTCTCTTTAAGAAGCTTTTGAGGTGTGTCTTCAGCTATGAGATGACCTCTCTGCATGAAACCTATTCGATCGCAGTGTCGTGCCTCATCCATATAATGGGTGGTTATGAGGATGGTTACTCCCCCTTCGCGCAACTGGTTAAAGTAGTTCCAGAAAGACAATCTTAGTTCAGGATCAACACCCACTGTGGGTTCATCAAGGAAAAGCAGTTCAGGCTGGTGGATAAGAGTGCAGGCCAGCGAGACTCGATGTTTCATCCCTCCTGAGAGGTTTTCTACCATTTCGTGCTTCCAATGGGCAAGATCCACGAATTTTAATAGTTCTTCTTCTCTTTTTTCCATTTCCGCTTTTTTAAGGTTGAATACTCTACCATAAAATTTCATGTTCTGGTCCACAGTTAGTCCTAAGTATACTCCTGTTTCCTGGGGCATGTAACCTATCTTTGAGGCGTTTTTGCCATCAGGAATTTTTTCACCCATTACCTGCGCACTTCCTGAGGTTGGGTTGCTGATACTGGTCAGCATTTTGATGATGGTGGTTTTGCCCGCACCGTTGGGGCCTAGTAAACCATATATCTCTCCCTTTTTCACCTTTAAGTCCAGATTATTCACTGCTGTGAAGTTTCCATATTTTTTGGTGAGATGGTTGGTCTTGATGGCGTATTCGTTTTCTGAATTCACATTTTCACCTTCTCTACATCATGCTAAATGATCATACCAGAAAAACATTTAAAGGTTTTGTCACTAAGAAAGTATAAAATGAAACAAAACATTACTTAAAGGATTAAGAGAAATTAGTAAAAAATTACCGAAAGAACCAAAAAAAGGAAGTAATAATTATGACCTTAAGCCGGGAATCTATGGAAGCCCTGAAACTTATGGGGCTCACTGATTATGAAACAAAAGCGTATGTAGGTTTAACCTCCCTTATTTCCGCCAATGCAACTGAAATAAGTTTAACTACAAATGTACCTCGATCGAAAGTATACCAGGTTCTAAAAAGCCTGGTAGAAAAAGGTTTCGTTGAGATGAGCAGAGGAAAACCCTTAAAATTCACAGTAATCCCTCCTCATGAGGTTTTCAAAAAATCCAGAGACCATATCAGAAACACCATGGAACAGGCAGAAGCAGAACTTAATGTGGTTTACGAAAGCCAGATCCCCAAAGTCCCAGCACCCATATGGTTACTACATGGTCAGGAAAAACTTGTGAACAAGGAGTTAGAAATCATATCACGTGCAGAAGAATCTTTGTTCATAATGGGAGGTTTAATGTTTCCAAAAGAGCCAGATATGCTTAAACCTGCTCTTAATAAATCCATGCAAAAAGGTGTTAATATAAGAATGCTCACTGCTCCCTCATGTAGGGTGGATGATGTTGAAGTTCCCACAAAGGAGATTCTGGGAGACTTACCCCTAAAAATAAAATTTTTCCCTGTACCTTTCATTAAACTGATTGTAAGGGACAAAAAAGAGATGTTAATCGCTTTCTGTAAACTTTCAGGTAACAATGCATTATCTGAAACTACCATAGCCATATGGAATCAGTATCAAGAATTTGTGGATACCATATCCGGCATTTATGATTTCATATGGAACACCGACTTCTTCAATCAAGATTTTCAACCATTCTTAAAAGGTTAAATTGCCATGGATTATAATAAGGTAATAAGGTTTAAAAAATGAAAGCTCTACTCACAATAACTGGAAGGGGAATGGGCGGAGATGCAGTCATAGCCCTCAACATCGCTCGTGCTCTTGAGAAAGAGGGCGTGAAATGTGAATTCGCGCTTGATCACCATGCTCCAGGATTATTATTTAAGAGAAAAGGAATTACTTGGCATAAGATCAGTATCCCTCAGGCTGGAGGACATGCTGCCAACAAATACACCCTACTGAAAGCCAGTGGAAAATCTCTACTAGCAGCAAGAGAAGGGGCTAAACTAATCCGAAAGATAAAACCAGACATAGTGGTCGGGGTGATTGGAGGTGGGGCTATTATAGGTGCTTTATCAGCCAGACTTGCCAATATCCCATCATTGGGAGTGGTTGCCACACCAACGGATTCTAAAGTCTTGTCTAAACTTACTGATATCATCGCACTGCCCGAATCACCCTTGTTCAGACAGAACATAGTAGAAGGAGCCCAATTAAATTCTAAGAATAAAGTTCATACCTCATATCTACCTATAAATCCCGATATAGTAAGTGGTAATCGTGAAACTGCCTTGAAATCCATGCCTCAGGGTTTCAGAGAGGATTTGCCAACCATATTATTCTCTTCAGGGTCCTCCTTATTCGAAAAAATGGCTCAAGCTGCTGGGAAAATAGGTCAGAGAGATTTGAAAGCCAACATTCTGGTAGTTGGTGAACCACTTAAAGACGAATTCAGGGAAGATCTAAAATCAACACTTAACTTGGGATATGTTGACAACCTTCCTGATCTTTACAGTTTGGCTGATCTGGTTGTACTATCTGATGACGGACTGATGATTCACGAAGCTCTGGCATGCGAATTGCCCATTATCGCTCTTCTCAGAGTTAAATATGGCCGATATCATAACATGGAGGGAATATTCCCCGAAACAGTGATAGAATGCGATATGGACAAATTAGAAAATCAAATTCAATATGTTCTGGGGAAAAAGGATGAAATAAAAGAAAAAAGTAAAGCTTATGCTGAATTGATTCAGAATGCTTCACCAAAAATAGCAAGGATAATTAAAGAGAAAATTAAAGAGAAATAAATCGGATTTTATTCTTTTCCCCATATCTTATTCGATTTATAAGAAATATTTTATTTTCATATGGGATTCATTTAACCATATTTAGCTAAATATTGCAATAATTTATAGATAGCATCCGTTGAGGGATGAGTTTCAATAAAATCATCAAAATCAGAAGTTTTATAACCATCTTTAATCATTTTAGCCAAATAAGGCATGCTGGTTCGGGAAGCCGTTGATATCGAGTAGGCCTTAGTTATTTCACCATTTTCTATGTTTCCTGACAGTTTGGTTAGACCTGTGTTGCCATCTAAAACATTCCAGAATGATCCGGGACCTGCAGATCCTCGGATGCGCACATTGAATTCGTCCGAAGACTTTTCTGATTCCGTTTCCAAAAAACTTACTGGATAATAAAGCGTTAAAGACTGAGGTATGAGATTATAATCCATGGTTGCGGATATACCACACGCATTCCTGGCAGCGACCAGACCTTCCCTGCGGGCCACTGGAGTGTTGTTTACCGTGCCCACCACATCACCAGCAGCATAAATAGAAGGATTGCTAGTTTGCATTTGCCCATTTACCTCTATGTATCCCCTAGATCCGATGTTAACCATGTCCTTTATTATTTCCGTGTTTGGAATCATCCCAGTCGCCAGGAAGGACAATCCATCCATCTCTCCATTGGATGTGATAATGCTTTTGCTGGTTATTTCATCTACTTTCACGTTTTCGTGAATAATAACATCATTAAGAAGATTTTTGAGCACATAATCCTTGATTTCATCATCTAAATTCCTTAAAAAATGTCCCCTGCATAGTACATTGACTTTACTGCCCAGAGATGAGAATATTGCCGCAAATTCAGAGGCTATTACTCCACTACCAACTATATTAAGATTTTCAGGAACTTTTTTAAGGTCAAGAACGTCTTTGTACGTCAGTGCATCCTCTGCACCTGGGATGGGTGGTATAAATGGTCTGGCTCCAGTCGATATCAAGAGTTTGTCATAGCGATGTTCCTCGCCATTTAATTCCACATTCTCTTCATTAACTGTTGAGACTTC
The DNA here is from genome assembly GCA_020855015.1 of Methanobacterium sp. Lineage (GTDB taxonomy): Archaea > Methanobacteriota > Methanobacteria > Methanobacteriales > Methanobacteriaceae > Methanobacterium. The sequence continues at coordinate 20,310 of JAHKLP010000104.1, read as the reverse complement.
ACCTTTAACTATTTCCACTCCTGATTCTCTGGTTTCATGTTTTAATACGCTTTCTATTTTGCCTGTAACCTGTTTAATGCCATTTACAACTTGATTGTAATCAAGTGAGTAATTTTGGGGGATAATGCCCATTTTTTGAAATTTTTCTGAATCTTCATGAAATTTAACTACATCATTAAAACCACAGATCACCATACAACCCTCATGAAGACACGTCCCACCAATATGCTCTTTTTCAATTAAAGTGACGTCTGCTTCAAGCTGTGCTGCTTCCATTGCCGCTACACGCCCTGCTGGACCTCCTCCAATAATTACTATTTTCATTTTCTATTCCCCAAAAAATGATGGTTAAATTTTAAGGTTGCTTCCTAAGATGGTCTGTCCCCAAGATATTTATATGGTGATGAGCATCTATTAAAATAACTAAATTGTTCTGTGATAATCAAACAGAGCTTTTTTTTAATACTATATGAATTACATGCTAATTTAATGACCAAAATAAAGATGATCCAATCTTAAAATAAGTTCAAAGGTGATAATTTTGTGTATAGCAGCTCCAGCGCAGATTTTAGAAATTAAGGAGAACGTAGCCACAGTTGATTTTGGCGGAGTAAGGCAGCAGGCTAAACTGGATTTAGTTGAGGATGTAGATGTCGGTCGCTATGTTCTGGTTCACTCAGGATATGCAATCGAGGTCTTATCTGACCAGGAGGCTCAAGAATCCCTTGAAGCATGGGATGAGCTTCTGAAGATTATGGAAGAGGATGCTGAAGAATCCAAAAATTAAACCCATAATATGGTTTAGTATCTGAATAACAATTCTTTATCCCTTTAATTTTTATTTATTTTTGGCTTTTTATTCAAAGAATTCAAATTCATATAATGTAACACCATTAAACTTTATACCTTAATTTCAACTTTCATTAATATATTGAAACTCTTTTTACTCCAGGAATTTTTAGGAATTTATTGAACATTTCTCCTTTTACTGGTTTTTCCGTGATTATAGTAAGTTTGGGGTGTTCTTCAAGTTCAGGATCTCCTGCATGGGCTTGACGAATGCTTATATTCTCTTCCGATATTAAATGAGTAGCTGTGGCCAGTATCCCCGGAGTGCCTGCTTGGGCTTCAATTTCCACCACTCCAAAGCCAAGATCACTGGCTACATTTTTAAGAAGGGCTCCAGCAGGGAATATATTTCCAAATATTGCTGCCAATTCAGGGTCGTCCATGATCACGTCCACTGTGGCCCGGATGGATCTACGGTCTACTCCAGCACCCCTTGCCAATGCCACGTCATTTATTTCAACATTACCACAGTAAATTTTACCATTTTCACCTACTCTGAGTCCTAATTCAACTATTTTACGTGCCACGCCCATTCTTGCCGGAAATTTTTCAAATTTGTGTTTTACGCGATCCCACATGTAATATTCTCCCTGATTGTTTTCATCGATAAATTTGTAGGAATTTTCTTTAATGTTCAATTTGGCATTGGCCATATATTTAGTTTTACGTACATTTTTGTACTCTAAAGGTTTAAATAGTACTATGAGGTATATGGGTGTAAGTGACTAAATATGGTGAAACAATGCAAGGCAGTGAATGCTTTTGGCGAATATGAAATCAAAAATCGGGAAGTCAAAAAAACTAGAATAGACTTTGACTCCCCATTTGACCTTTTTAAAAAAATATACTCAGAATATTCCAGTAGTTTCCTTTTGGAGTCTATGGAAAGTGATAGTGGCTTAGCAAGATATTCAGTTCTTGGATTTAAACCAGTTGCAACTCTCAAAGCCCAGAATGGAATTCTAGAAATCAAAAAAGAAGATGAAACAGAGGAAATTGAAACCTCAAATCCTTTTAATGAAATAAAAAGCATTATTGGAAACGGAAGTGCTGAAAAAGGATTTCGTGGAGGTCTTGTGGGATACGTTTCTTACGAGTCGGTACGATACTTCGAATCAGTTCCCCTGAATGTAGGAGAAACCCCAGATTTTGAGTTCGGACTATTCTTGGACGCTATAATATTTGATAGACTGCAAAATAAATGCGAATACGTGACTCTGGGAGAAAATCGTTTGGATGAAATCAAGTCAATATCACTGAATAAAATCAAGGAAGATACGCTAACCTTTGAAGAAAAGAACCGCCACTATTCTCAAGATAACTTCCAAAAAATGATTCTCGAAGCCCAAAAAAAAATTAAAGCAGGTGAAATATTCCAGAGTGTTATTTCCAATGCTAGAGAATACAAAATTAAAGGGAACAAACTCTCTTTTTACGAAACTCTCCGTAGAATCAACCCCTCACCGTATATGTATCATTTGAAGCTGGGAGAAAGGGAAGTTATAGGTTCCAGTCCAGAGATGCTAGTCAGGGTGGAAGGAAGAGAAGTTGAAACATATCCCATAGCCGGGACAAGGAAACGTGGAAAAACACCCCACAAAGACTTGGAACTTGAAAAAGAACTTTTAGCCGATGAAAAAGAAAGAGCTGAACATTTGATGCTGGTAGACTTGGCCCGTAATGACATTGGAAAAGTGAGTGAATTTGGAACCGTCCAAGTCCCCGAATACATGAACATCAAAAAATTTTCTCATGTACAACACATCGTGTCCGTTGTAAGGGGAAAATTACAGAATAATAAAAACGCGGTGGATGCATTTGCTTCTATCTTTCCGGCAGGTACGGTGAGTGGAGCTCCCAAGATCAGGGCCATGGAAATAATAAATGAACTGGAACAGATCCCCCGTGGTCCCTATGCAGGGGCAGTGGGATATTTTGGTTTGAATGGAAATGCTGATTTTGCCATAACCATAAGAACCATGGTCTGCGATGGAGACAAAGCAAAGATACAGGCTGGAGCAGGAATAGTCCATGACTCTGTTCCAACCAATGAATATCATGAATGTGAAAACAAAGCCGAGGCCCTTTTAAGCGCTCTTAAGATGTCAGGTGAAGCAAAATGATACTGATAATAGATAACTATGATTCTTTCACCTATAACCTTTATCAGTTGGTGGGAGAGTTTGAGACCAATATTAAAGTCTTTAGAAATGACGAAATAACTGTCGATGAAATAAAGAAACTCCAACCTTCCAAGATAATCATATCACCAGGACCTGGAAATCCGCAGAACAAGCGGGATTTCGGAGTTTCGCATGACACCATACTGGAAGTAGGTAAAAAAATACCAGTTTTAGGCGTTTGTTTAGGGCATCAGGGAATTTTCACAGCATTTGGTGGTGAAATAATCCGAACTGAACCAGTTCATGGAAAACAATGTCATATTCACCATCAGAATAAGGGCATGTTCCAGGGAGTTAGCAGGCCTCTCCTAGCAGCAAGATATCATTCATTAGTATGTAAAAGAGACACAACTCCTTCCTCTATGGATATAATGGCTGAAACAGATGATGGGATGATAATGGCCATTAAACATCAGGATTATCCTATATATGGTCTTCAGTTCCACCCGGAATCCATTGGAACCGATGATGGTAGAAAAATTATGAAAAATTTCCTGGAGATGGAAGTCTCATGAAATACACTGATATCTTAAAAGAGAGGAAAAAGGCCCTGGAAATTAGAATGAAATATCAGCCTCTGGATGAGTTGAAAGAGGATATAAAGAGGGTAAAACTCAGAACCAATTTTAGAAAATCATTGAACAAAGATGATGATGTTTCCATTATTTGCGAATATAAACCAGCCTCCCCCTCCCTTGGTAATATCAGTCAGCTCATGATAGGTGATGTACTTCCCCAGTTTGAGAAAGGAGGAGCCAATGCAGTGTCAGTTCTAACTGAAGAATCATTTTTCAAAGGTAATATCGATAACTTGAAACTAGCCTGCAGAATAACCAAATTACCCCTACTTCGCAAGGATTTCATCCTAGATCCCTACCAGATCTACGAAGCTAGAGCCTATGGTGCCAATGCAGTGCTTTTAATGGCAGATATCTTTCCAAATCTTATGGAAGGTATTGAATTATGCAGATATCTTGATATGGATGCTCTGGTAGAGTGTAAAAATAAAGGAGAAATACAAATGGCAGTTAAAGCAGGAGCAGAGATAATCGGGATAAACAACCGTGATTTCAATGATTTCACAATTGATCTTAATAGAACAAAGAAACTGGCCAAATATGTTCCTTCAAACATCACACTGGTGTCTGAAAGTGGAGCTAAAACCTCAAAAGATATTGAACTAATTTCTAGCTTTGGTGCAGATGCAATTCTGGTGGGAACCAGTGTAATGTCTGCCGGTAACATCCAGAAAAAGGTGAAGAAACTGGTATCTGCATCCAAAAAAACCCGAATCGAAAGGTTAGTTAACCAAGTCAGGGCAGTTACATGAGAATTAAAATTTGTGGAATAAGATCCAAGGAGGATCTGAAAATCTGTGAAGAGAAAGGTGCAGATCTCATGGGATTCATTAACATAGAAAGATCAAAGAGAATGGTGGAAATAGAGGAAATTAAAACCCTACTATCATTCATGAAAGATAAAACTAAGGCGGTGCTTGTGATTGAACCCCTTAATATGGCAGATGCAGAAGAAAAAATAAAAAAATCAGGAATAACTAACATACAACTTCATTCTCTCTCATCAGAGGAAATAAACCAATTGAAAGAAAAATATCAGAAAAATGAAGACAAAACTCAGAAATCTCCTGAGCTGACTATCACTCGAGCCATAGGAATATCTGAAGTAATTAACGGACATAAAAAACGTGAAATTGAATATTTTGCAGATGTCTGTGATTTTCTCCTTTTTGACTACGAAATTCAGGGCAAAACTGGAGGAACAGGAAAACAAATCCCAACAGAAACTGCAATTGAAGCAGCTGAGATTGGTAAAACCCGTAATAAAAATGTTAAACTGACTCTAGCTGGTGGAATGAACGCTTCCCGAATCAAAAATGAAGGAAAAATATTAAAAAAATTTTTTAATGTCTTTGATATTAACTCAGGCGTAGAAGACAAACCTGGAGTTAAAAATAATAGCAAAATAACTGAATTGATGAAAATTAAAGTAGAATAGCAAGAATTACATAGATTAAGATATCTAAAGACGTGTATGATCAAGGTGATTTAATGATTAGCGATGGAAAATTTGGTAAATATGGAGGAATATTTGTTCCAGAGCTCCTTATACCCGCGCTTGAAGAGCTTGAAAGAGCTTTTTTAAAATATAAAGATGATAAGAAGTTCAATCAGGAGCTTGATTATTATTTAAAGGAATTTGCAGGACGACCCACTGCATTATATTATGCAAAGAATCTATCTGAAAAATTAGGATGCAAAATATACCTCAAAAGAGAGGACATGCTCCACACTGGAGCCCATAAAATAAATAATACATTAGGACAGGGACTTCTCGCTAAATATATGGGTAAAAAAAGAATAGTTGCTGAAACAGGAGCAGGACAACATGGAATAGCAACAGCAGTTGTTGGGTCACTTTTGGGCATTCCAGTTGAGGTTTATATGGGACTTGAGGATGTGGAAAGACAAAAATTAAATGTTTTCAGGATGGAACTTTCTGGAGCCCATGTTTTACCAGTTAAAACCGGTTCACGCACCCTTAAAGATGCCATTAACGATGCGTTCCGGGATTGGGTGGCAACTGTAGACTCCACACATTACCTTATAGGTTCAACAATGGGGCCTCACCCTTACCCTACCATGGTTAAACACTTTCAGAGTGTGATAGGCAGGGAAACCCGGGATGAAATTCTCGAAAAAGAGGGTAAACTTCCGGATGCAGTTATTGCCTGTGTTGGAGGGGGAAGTAATGCGATGGGAATATTTTCAGGATTTATAGATGATAAGGAAGTGGAACTTATTGGTGTTGAGGGGGGTGGAGATGGTGTAGACACTGACAGAACTGGAGCAACCCTTTGCAAAGGTACTGAGGGGATATTGCACGGTTCTTTCTCATTTGTCCTTCAAAACTATGATGGCCAAATTTCAGAGGCCCATTCTGTTTCTGCTGGTCTTGATTACCCTGGGGTGGGTCCAGAACACGCCTATCTTAAAGTTATCGGACGGACAAACTACGAGGCCATCACCAATATTGAAGCTCTTGAAGGTTTTGAATTATTATCTAAGTATGAAGGAATAATCCCAGCTCTTGAAAGCTCACATGCAGTTGCGTATGCAGTGAAATATGCTAAAATGCCTGAAAATAAGGGTAAGACCATCGTTATAAACCTTTCAGGACGTGGGGATAAGGATATGTTCCTGGCTGCCCGTGAAATGGGGGTAGATGTATGATTGTAGAAAGCTACAGCGAAATGTTCCAACGGGTTAATAGTAAAGATGAAGGAGCTTTTATTCCTTTCATTGTTGCGGGGGATCCTGATTTTGAAACATCCCTGGAAATTGTGAAAACCTATGTTGAAAACGGGGCTGATGCTCTGGAAATTGGATTTGCATTCAGTGATCCGGTTGCAGATGGTCCGACAGTTCAGGAAGCTGATATTAGAGCCCTTAACTCAGGAATAACCACTGCGAAAGGGTTTGAATTTATCAGGAAAATTCGAAAATTCACTTCAATTCCTATAGGACTTTTAGTATACTACAATTTAATTTATCAAATGGGAATAGACGAATTCTATGAAACTGCCCATGAATGTGGTGTTAATGCCATTCTTGCCGCGGATTTACCTCCTGAGGAAGCTCAAGATGCAGTTGATGCTTCAAGAAAATATGGAGTTGAGCAGATTTTCATGGTAGCTCAAACTACCAGCAATGAAAGGCTTCAAAAAATATCTAAGATGTGTAAAGGGTTTCTTTATGTGGTAGCAGTTATGGGAGTAACCGGCGCCCGTAAGGATCTTAAACTCAGCACAGTTGAACTAGTGGAGCGGGTTAAAAATCATAGCAACCTACCAATAGTAGTGGGTTTTGGGATTTCCAAACCAGAACATGTTAAGAATGTGATTAAAAGCGGTTCTGATGGTTCGATTGTTGCCAGCGCCCTTTTAGATATTATAACTGAGAATCTAAAGGATAAAAAGATGATGCTAGATAAGATCAGCATTTTCTGCAGCGATCTCAAGGCTGCAACTAGGAATAAATACAAGTAAATACGTGGTTAAATGATTACAGAAGGCTTAAAAAAAGTGGTTTCTGGACAAGGACTGAGTGAAGAAGAAGCTTATGAGTGTATGATGGATATGGTGAGTGGTAATGCCAGTGAGATCCATATGTCTGCTTTTTTGGCTGCACTTGCCACTAAGGGTGAATCGATATCTGAGATAACTGGTTTTGTGAAGGCCATGCGCCAAGTTTCAATAAAAGTTAATCCCCGATTGGACGAGCCATTAGTAGACACGTGTGGTACTGGGGGGGACAGTTTTAAAACATTCAATGTTAGCACTATTTCCGCTATTATTGCAGCATCCTGCGGAGTTACCATCGCAAAACATGGAAATAGAGCTATCAGTAGTAAATGTGGTGGAGCGGATATATTAGAAGCAATGGGAGTAAATATTGAAGGAGATGCACGCAGAGTTGAATTTTGCCTGGAAAAAGCAGGTATTGGATTCATGTTTGCCCCTAAATACCATCCGGCCATGAGCTATGTTATGCCAATTCGGAAAAAACTTGGAATGCGTACAGTTTTCAACATTTTAGGTCCCCTTTCTTCCCCTGCAAATACAGATATACATTTAATGGGTGTTTTCGACCCTGGTTATGTGGAAATATTGGCCAATGTTCTAAGAAATCTGGGTGTTAAAAGAGCAATGGTAGTTCATGGCTTTGATGAGAATGGTGCACCTGCCATGGATGAAATATCCACTATAGGTAAAACACGGGTCGCATTTCTAGATGAAGGTGAAATAAAAATCCTCGAACTCTATCCTGAAGACTTTGGACTGAAGAAAACTCATAAAAGACTTATAATGGCACCAGATACCCTTGATGAAAACCTTAAGATTGCCATGAATGTTTTGGAAGGTAAACGAGACAATACAGAAGAAGAAGCCAGAATGGATCTTAGTCTGGCCAATGCAGGAGCAATTCTTTTCCTGGCAGGGAAAGCCGATAATTTTGAAGAAGGAGTTAGAAAAGCTAAAAAAAGTGTTGAAAAGGGTTATGCATATAATAAGTTGCAAGAATTTGTAAACGCTAGTATAGATTCTTGCTAGTATAGATTCTTAATATTAAAATAAATTTTCTGTTTTTTTTGTAGAATTGAATCTGACTTGTCTATTCAAATAGATGTCTCATCTAAATAAGATCTTAATTTGACTTGATAATGTGGATTTCGTGAATAAAAGCTCTGAATAATCTCTAAAAATTTTCCCTAAAAATAACAAAGAATAAACAATCTATTAAAGTTATTTAATAAATTATTAAATTAGCTCTCATTTAACACTTAAACCAAAAATATTAATGCATGTATCAGTTAATTTCAATAAATGCCGGGATAGTCTAGTCAGGTAAGGCGTAGGATTCGAAATCCTATGAGCGATGCTCACCCTGGGTTCAAATCCCAGTCCCGGCGCTTATTAAAAAAAAATGAATATCTTTTATTTTTGTTTCACTCCCAATAAATTGCAGCGCTGATTAATCAAAATCAGGATATCAGGGGAGATAAATAAAGTTAGTGAATAATTGCCCAAATATATAAGCAAACCCATCAATAACCCAAATGGAAGTTTAAAAGCTGTTTAAACTGATTATTGGGCAATAAAAGCACTTACTAGCGATAGTGGTCATTATTTGAGTTCTTAGATAATATAAATAATATCCTAATAATTAATTACCTTATAAACTAAAATAACGGCAATCATTATATCATAAAAATTACCGTTATATTAATATACTCTCAGTCATAGAACGTCGATTGGATCTTAATTTGGCAACAGAAAAACTTCTGATAATCTACCATCACCAGATATTTACTCCGTTGATATGATGCTAAAAAAAACATTTTTAGACAATGTACAGTATGGCAAAAACAACTGGTGGAGATACCTCCTAACCAGTTTTGTGTCATGGTTCGGCCCAATATTACTGATTATAATTATTTTAATCCCTTTTATGATCTTATCACATCCTTTGGATAATGGAACGGATGCTGAGAATCTGCTAAACACACTAGATCCCATGATTATACTCCTATTTTTTGGTGTTTACTATGTGTTCTCCTTCTTATTTTTCTATTTCTGCACACGTTTAATTCATCAAAAAAAGCTTATATTGTTTATAAACACAGCTTCCAATATCAAGTGGGGCAAAATTTTGAAGGGAGCTGGAATCTGGTTTGTTCTTATGGGATTCGCACTGATAATTGGAGTTATGATTAATCCATCTGCTGTTAGATTTTCTTTCAACCCCTCATTTTTCATCCTTGCGATTTTAAGCATAATCATTTATTCTATTCAGGCTACCTTTGAAGAAGTCTTTTTTAGAGGTTATCTGATGCAGGGAATTGGACTTGTAACTAGGAAACCAGTTATTCCCCTGCTCATAACATCTGCCCTATTTGCATTAGGGCATTTTTTCAATGGTTCTGATGCCGCAACAGGTATGGGCATGGTAATCAGCATGTTTATTTTTGGATTAACACTAGGGATTATAACTCTTGGAGAAAACAGCCTGGAAACTGCCATAGGAGTACATATTGCCAATAATATCTTCTTAACTACCGTAATAAACAGTACTGGTATTTTCGGTGACCTCCCCTCATTACTAAGTTTGGGAACAGGCTCCTCACTAATCATTCCAGCTTTTATTTTACTACCCCTCCTCCTATTTATCGTATTCCGTGGAAAATGGGATAAATTGGAATTAATAACCAGGAAGACATATAAATTAGATAAAATACGAGACCCAACCCAAATACCATGCTCGAATTGCAAAACTAAAAATCCAGGTTTTGCTATTTTCTGTAATGAATGTGGTGAGAAAATAAAGGTTAACTATGCATCTACTGCTCAAAAAACCATTGCTTTTTTAATTGATTTTTTATTGATATCCTTTATATTTGGGATTGTATTGGTTGCAATTATACTAACCCAGACAATCAACAATTATGGATCAGTTAATGAAGTAATATTGGCTCTTATATGGATAATTTTAGATGTAATAATCTTCTTCATATATTTCATTTTACTGGAAAAACACGGCCAAACCATTGGCAAGATTATTATGGGAATAAAAGTTGTCCGGGACTCAAACCATAACCCCATAAGTTATCAGCAGAGTCTGGTAAGAAATCTGTTATTAATTGTAGATCTGTTTCCTTACCCCCTACCGGGATTATTAGCCATAATTTTCAGTGCTAAATCTTCTAAAAAACAAAGGATTGGAGATCTGGTGGCTGGAACTTTAGTACTCAAAAAGAAATAGAATACTGAATATTTAATGATTAATTGGAGAAATAAGATAAAAAATTTCTGCCATTCTATTTTTCCATCCTCAAAAACCTGGAATTAACTGCCACAATTATGGTACTGGCGGACATTAAAACTGCACCCATAGCCGGAGTTAAGATGATCCCATATGCTGATAGAACTCCTGCTGCCAGGGGTATGGCAAATATATTGTATCCTGCTCCCCAGATTAGGTTTTCCACCATTTTCCGGTAGGTGGAACGAGCCAGTTGGATTATATATAGTGCATCCAGGGGGTTGCTTCGTACCAGGATTATATCCGCAGTTTCTATGGCCACATCGGTCCCGGCTCCGATAGCTATTCCCACGTCTGCCTGGGCCAGGGCAGGGGCATCATTGATCCCATCACCAGTCATAGCCACTACTAGGCCTTGTTCCTGTATTTCCTTTACTTTTTGTGCCTTATCTTGTGGTAAGACTTCAGCGAAATATTGATCCAGCCCTATTTCTTGGGACACCCATTCTGCCACTTGATTTTTATCTCCTGTTATCATCAGGCACTTAATACCTATTTCTTTAAACCTTGCTACGGTTTCCTTGGATTCCGGGCGGATGATGTCAGCCAAGGCAATGGCACCCCTCACTTGCTCATCAAAAATAACAAAAACTGTACTTTTCCCTTGTGAAAATAATTCATCAACCCGTTTATCATCAAAATCAAAACCTAATTCCTTTAAATATCCTGAACTTACTATTTTCACATTTTTCCCCTGTACTATTCCTTCTACGCCTTTCCCAGGGATTGATTTGAAATTTTCCACCGGGAAATGATCTTCTAACTCTGCAGCCACACCATTGGCAATGGGATGTTCTGAATAGGCCTCCAGGGATGCTGCATATTTTAAAATCTCCTCAGAATCAAATTTATCATCCAAAGAAATAACATCAGTGACTCCGAACTTTCCCTGAGTTAATGTGCCAGTTTTATCAAATATTATGGCGTTTATGTTACGTGCCTTTTCAAAAGAGGTCCTGTTCCTTATCAACAAACCGTTGCTGGCTGATAGTGCTGTGGAAACCGCTACCACCAAGGGTATGGCCAGGCCCAGTGCATGAGGACAGGTGGTTACCATCACCGTCACCGCCCTTTCCAAAGAGAATGCCAGATCCTGCCCCGATATTACCATCCAAACCACCAGAGTTATGAAACCTGCAGTGAGGGCTATGATGGTTAAGTACATGGCGAAACGGTCTGCCAAATTTTGTGTTTTGGACTTACCAGCCTGGGCTTCTTCTACCAAACTTATCACCTGAGACAGGAAAGAGTCTTTTTCTGTTTTCAGGATTTCTACTTGGATGGAGCCATCTACATTTATTGATCCCCCTATTACGTCTTCTCCCACCTTTTTATACGCTGGTTCTGATTCACCGGTGAGCATTGATTCATCGATGTTGGTTTCACCCTGGATGATCTGACCATCAGCAGGGATTTTCTCTCCTGGTTTTACCAGTACCTGGTCGCCCACTTCTAATTTTTCCAGTGGAACTTCCATGGTCTCCCCGTCGGGCATTATTTTATGGGCTGAGGAAGGTAGGAGTTTTACCAGTTCTTGCAGGGCTCGGGAAGCTCCCATGACTGATCGCATTTCCAGCCAATGACCCAGGAGCATGATATCAATCAGGGTGACCAGTTCTAGAAAAAAAATCTCACCTTTAAGTCCGAAAACCACTGCGCTGCTGTATATGTAGGCTGTGGTTATGGCCACCGCCACTAGAGTCATCATCCCCGGCATCCGTGACTTTAACTCGTCATACATTCCATTGAAGAAGGGATAACCACCATAAAAATAGACTACCGAGGATAAAAAGAACAAAACATAGGAATCTCCGTAAAAACCTACGAAGTCCTGAATACCTAAAATATGTTGGATGTGGGGTGTTAGAAATATGATGGGGATGGTTAAGACCAAACATATCCAGAAGCGTCTTTTAAAATCGGCAATCATATGATGATGATCATGTCCGCCTGATTTCTTTTCCATCTCATGTTCATTTTCATGGTTTGAATGAGAATGTTCCATTCTTTTTTACCCCCTAAACCCTTTAAAATCAACGATTATTATTATGTGGCTACTGGTTAAACAATTTTGAGGTTTTCTAATCAATGATCCAAAAGTTTATATATAAGTTATACCTCTTTAGGTAATATATTACCTAAATATGTAATATATTACCTATTGGGGTTGAAAAAATGGACAAAAAAATAATTTATACAAACTCAATTGCTATTGGCTTTCTGGCGACAATAGCAACCTTAACAGGATTATTTTTGAAAGGACTCTATAAAAATGACACAATCTCTGGTGCAGCTCAAATAATGGGCCAGGATTTAGTTACCTTAGTAATATGCATTCCAATATTGCTGGGAACATTATATTTAATCAGAAAAGATTCTCTCCGAGGACGATTGATTTGGATGGGAACCATATTTTACTTCCTATATTCCTATGCATCAATGGCTTTCCTTACATCATATAATCAACTCTTCCTGGTATATGTGGCCATATTTTCCATATCACTATATACCCTGCTTGGAGAACTATTATCTCTTGACATTAAACGTATCAAAGAAAGTTTCTCCCCAGGAGCTATCCATAAAATTGCTGCAGTATTCCTGGTAATTGTTGGGTTAATGCTTGCAGGAATGTGGCTTAAAATGATTGTTGATTCATTAATAACTGGTATTGCACCTCCTGCACTTGAAACTTACACTACACTGGTAATTCAGGCTTTAGATTTAGGGGTTGTTGTTCCTGCTGCAGTAATTACAGGATTATTGCTATTTAAAGGCAAAGAATGGGGATATGCACTTGCTTCCATTTTCTTGATAAAAGCATCTTTACTGGGAACTTCCATACTTTCCATGATCTATTTCATGGCACAAAATGGCGTTAATATTGAATTGGGGCAAGCTATGTTCTTTATAATTGTCACCATCCTTGGAATAATAATTACCGTTACCTTCTACAGTAGGATAAAGGGCTCTATGAATGGAAATAAATATATCAAACTCAATAAAGGTGATAAAGGAAAAATAATCGGGTAGAATGATGAAAGATTCCGACACCATTAAGGCAGAATTTAATATGGAAAGACTGGATATGGAAAAATATATCCTGGTGGTTTTATTTCTGGTGCAGCAGCGGTGGGTTTATGTTATTGGTCGAGAACTTGCTGATGCCCAGATAACTACCAAACAATGGTTAATGATGATTGTCATGGCCAACGCCTTTCAGAATCCTCCTTCCATACAGGAAGTGGCTGATGCCATGAGCACCACCCACCAGAACGTAAAACAACTGGCCACCCGTCTGGAGGCCAGAGGATTTTTGAAAATAGAACGGGATCCTGAGAATAAACGGATTTTACGTTTAAAGGCCACTGAAGAATGTCTTGAATACTGGGATAAGAGAACTGCAGAAGACATGAAATCCATAACCTCATTATTCAGGGGGCTGGAAGATGGTGAGATAATAAATTTATTTGAAATAATGGGTAAACTGGAAAAAACATCCAGTGAATTATATAGGGAAGCAAAAAAGTAAGGGGTGATCTTATGAAAGCATTAGTTGCCTATGGTAGTAGATATGGGACTGCAGCTGAAATAGCTGAAGAAATAGCAGGTGTTATGAGAGAAGAAGAAATTGAAGTGGACTTAGCAGATGTAAAGAGTGTTAAGGATGGTGATGTTTCCCCTTACGACCTAGTAGTTGTGGGTAGTGGGATCAAAATGGGTAAATGGACCAAACAATCGCTTAAATTCCTTAAAAAGAATAAAGAAGCTTTAGCCAGTAGGAAAGTAGCTATTTTTGTCTCATGCGGATCAGCAAATGAAGAAAAGACCCGGCCTGAAGGACAAAAAAAATATCTGGATGAAGTGGCTCAAAAAAACCTGATAAACCCACCAGTGGCCACCGGACTTTTTGGTAGTGTTTACGACCCAGAAGCCAAACACGGATTTATGTACAATTTTTACATACGCTTTGCAAAAAAAGAAATGGAAGAGCAGGGTATTGACCCAAACAAACGCCAGGATTATCGTGATTGGGATGGGATAAGGTCTTGGGCGCGTGGTCTGGCAGATCTGTTAAAAAATGAATAAAATACCTAAACAGCCATAAAACGGTTTGGAGGGGCCAGATATTTCATATAAATTCCATATTACTAATGCTTTAACATCGTTTCGGTTCTTAGCAGCCCTCCTCTTTTTTTATTCGTTTTTAAATGATTTATTTTTAACTTCCGTTATCATATTTGCCCTAGCATTAATTACAGATGCTGTTGATGGTTATATCGCCAGGAAACTGGATGCAACTTCAGATATAGGTGCCTATCTTGATGTTACTGCTGATTTTATTCTGATCGTCACTTGTTTTTTGGCTTATATTATCAGAGGATGGTATGATCCCCTGATCCTGTTGCTGATTATTGCCATGTTCGTGCTTTTTGTTGCCACTTCAGGCCTTAAGAAGCCAGTTTATGATCCAATGGGCAAATATTTGGGAGCATATCTTATGTTAATGGTTTTTATTTCTCTTTTATTCCCAGAACCATTCATCAGAGAAATTTTAGTAGGGGTGTTAGTAATCATCTGTCTTGCTTCCGTAATCAGTCGATTCTCATTATTTTTACATAAAAATAAGGATTTATAAATCCAGTTAGGCTTAATTCTATCCGGGACTTAAATTATTCATTTCTGCCCCACGTAAAGCCCATATCCATAGTAACGGTTAAATCCTCTTGGAATGTGTAGGGTTTCCCAAGCAAGGTGGTTGGCTGATTTTCTATATTCTCTTTCACGTAAGTATAAATTGAAGAATCTGCCCCAAATCCTGAAAAAATCCATACTCTGCAATTCAAAATCCCCCCTCATTTGTTTCCACTGATCCATTGAATTTACCGAACTATTTATATTTTTAAAACCAGCTTCCGATAGGAGGGATAACCATACATCTTCTGTTTCAGCCATGAGCCCCATTACCCTCCTGCAAAATTCATCAACCTCATGAGATGGATTTGAAATCCAAGTCACTTCATTCAAGCCCAAATAACCTCCATCTTTCAGCACCCGATGATATTCGGGGATTGACTTTTTTTTATCGGTGAATCCTGTAACAGATTCTGATAAAACCACATCAAAAATGTTATCAGGAAATTCAAGATTCTCTGCATCCCCCACTCGGAATTCGATCTCACTATCAGTGGGTTTTAGTTTTTCCCTCGCCCTTAAAATCATCTCTTCTGATATGTCAACACCCATAACCCTGCAACCAGTTATTTCATGGATTTTAATGGCAGAAAATCCATTCCCAGAACCCACAACAAGAATATTATCTGTATTGTCAACTTTACACATCTTAAGGAGTTTCCGGGTGGCTTCAATACCACCCATGTGCTTGGTTATGCCAATCTTGGATTGGATTTCAAAATAACTATACATGATAACTCACCCAGTCGAAGGATGATAAATTCATTATATCCTATTTTATGATGGAGAAAATAATTAATCTTATATGTCAGTTCCATAAGCCTAAACTAATACAAGTGATAAAATGAGTATCAAAAATTTCAACGGCAATGTAGATGCCACTTATCTCAAAGAGATGGCAATACTCCTAGAAGACATAAAAGAAACATCTTACCAAATGATGAATCTATCCCCCGGTGATATTATACTTGATATCGGTTGTGGGATAGGTGTTGATGCCTATAACATAGCAGAGATAGTTGGCAATAAAGGGAAGGTTATTGGCCTTGATAATGACCCTGAAATGATCAATAATGCTACCGAGAATTTCAGTGCCATAAATCTAGAATTCACCTTGGGCAATATTAATAATCTCCCATTTCCTGATGGATACTTCGATTCTGTAAGGGCAGAAAAATTATTCCAAGTGCTTCCACCCGATTTTAATTATGATGATATCATTCAAGAGATGATTAGAGTCACTAAAAAAGGCGGGATGATTATTCTTGTTGATACTGACTGGGGTTCAGCTTCTCTTGACTACAAAAACCAGGGATTAACTAACAGGCTCCTGGATTTTTTTGCAAAAGTCTGCCGACCTAATGGGTATGCAGGAAGAGAATTCATTGGTTTATTAAAAAGAAACAATGTTCAAGTTGTTGATGTGAATGTTAAACCCATTATTACCCGTGATTTTCGTGAAACAACATTCGGAGAATGGTTAACTCGAGAAGCGCTGGAGCATGGTATTGCCACCCCTGAAGAAATGGAGGGATGGAATCATGATCTTATGGAAAAAACAGAACAGGGCGAATTTTATTCCTGTGTAAATATGGTTCTGGTTGCAGGTAAAAAATGAAACTATGGATGGTTGAAAAATGAAAAACAATCCGAAATGGTACTATGAAGAAAAACAATCAGGAGTTGACTATTTAGATCCAAAGATAGCCCAGGAATATGATAAGGAACATCTAAAATTCAGGAACTTTAAAGAAGAAGCAGAACAGATTGTGCAAGCATTGGAAATCACAAAGCATGACACCGTATTGGATATTGGTTGTGGAACTGGTGGAATTGCCTTAAACCTGGTAAAATATTGTAATAAAGTCATATGTGTAGATATTTCAAGAGAAATGCTGGATGTTCTTGAAACTAAGGCTAAAAAACAAAATATTAATAATATTGAAACTCAATCTGCAGGATTTTTAACCTACAAACATGAGGGGCATGATAAGGTAGATAAAATCGTTTCAAAATTCGCACTCCATCATCTGCCTGATTTTTGGAAGTCGGTTGCCCTTCTCAAAATGGCCGAGATTTTAAAAACTGGAGGGAAACTCTATCTTTCTGATCTTATATTCACTTTCAATGTCGATGACCATAAAAAATCTATTTCAGAGCTGATAAATCGTATGAATGATGCTGCTGGTGATTCCATGACTGGTGAAACAGAAATTCATATTAGAGATGAGTTTAGCACCTATGATTGGATCATGGAAGGATTACTGGAAAAGTCCGGGTTTTCAATTGATTATAAGCATACTGAAGCAGATAATTTCGTAGAATATGTTTGTTCCAAACTTTGATGGATTAAACAGAAATTAAGTAATTTATCAAAAAACAAGGATTTGAAGAGTTTCTTAAAGGGAAAAAGTATTGGTAAATCAATGAATAATTCAACTCTTTCAATGAATTGGAAGAGAAAATAAAAAATAGAGTTTATAATAATTTTTTATTTATTCAGAAGTGTTCAAATATTTTATTTCAAACAACTTCTTAAAAATAGGGTTTGCTAAGTATATTAGATTGCTCCATGCGTGAAGATTATAGGATAAGCCCAGAGCTATAAGTGACAACACTGGCAAAATAAGGTTGATCCTTTTTATAAATTTGCTTGTGTTTTCATCCATATTTTCATCCACTAAACCCTTCCAAACAGCATAATGCCAATTAAGGTAATGTAAAACCCCGGCAAAGAACAGATTCACTTGGAAGATTATATTAGCCGTGAAATAGTTACCATACTCCCCTAATATTTCCGTGGAAAAGGGCACTAACACTATAAAAAGTAGCCAGAAGATGTTTATGGATATAAGAGCCGGGTTGGAACGTTTAATAAAGTAAAACTGCTGATGGTTCACCCTCCAGAATCCAGCCAGAATCCAAAAAGAAAGAGCATAACTCATTACTTTTGGCCATAATCCCAATAACTGCTGTTGAAAAGCGGGTTCTGATAGAGCACTTGAAATATCAGGAATTCCTATGCTTAAAACCAATAACGTCATGGCAATGGCAAATATACCATCCACCAGGGTTTCAATACGACTGGTGGTCATCCATAAATTGATTGAATCAAAACTTTTAGACATGATATGAAATCTTCCTAATTCAATATAAAAATCATTGGGTAGAACTATTTACATAACTAGAACTGATTGTTGTATTCTTAATTCTTATAAGATTATTTTTAAAATCCCATTATTACTTTTCATGTGCTCTAGGAATAATTACATAGCTCTAATAACAAAAATAAGTAGCAATAGGAATGGAGGGTAAGTGATATCATGGCAATTGAAATAAAAAAAATAGATGAATATAAAGTGGCATTTATTCTGACAAAAGGAAGTTACGAGAAAATTCCTGAAACACTTGGTGAAGTAGTAGGATGGCTCATGACCAAGGATGTGGAGATTCAAATGCCTATCTACGGCTTGTACTACAACAGTCCCCTGGAAGTCTCTGAAGACGAGCTTGAATGGGAAGTTGGGGCAGCATTCTTAGGAGATTTGGAAGGAGAAGGAAGAGTTCAAATAAAAACTGTCCCAGAACATATGGCAGTATCTACAGTTTTCAAAGGCCCGTTCAGTGAGGCAAATTCAGTCTACGGATCCATGTTGGAGTTTGCTTCAAAAGAAGGATACGAAATTGGAGGACCAGTGCTGGAAAGCTATCTTAACAGCCCAGATGAAGTGCCTGAAAGTGAACTTCTAACCGAGGTGCAATTTCCAGTGGTACAAAAATAATAAAATGTTTAAAGGGTTTTCAAATACTCCCTTAGTTTTTCAGAGGCATGGGATGTGACTGGCTTGGTATGACCGCAAAAAATCACCTCAATATCAAGTTTCACCAACTTTTCCATGCTTTCCTTGTATTTCTCTGGTTCGGGTAATAAACTGGCCCCAGGACCTTCAATTTTGCCTTTTACATATTTGAGATTATCACCCGCAAACATAGTCTTGTTCTGAGGATTATACAAACAAATACTCCCTTTTGTGTGGCCTGGGGTGTGTATTACCTGGTATTCTCCCATTTGGTCTCCGTCTTTCAAAAAGATGTCAGGTTCCACTGGTTTATAACGGGATATTATTTTGAACAGTTTAACCATGAACTTCATAAATACCGGCCCTTCTTGACTTTTTTCCCCAGATATGTAGTCCGCATCATCTTTATGGACGGCCACCTTGGCTTTTGTGAGTTTTTTAAGTTTATCAAGGCTCCCAATATGGTCAAAATGGTGGTGAGTGATGATGATAGTCTTTATATCACTGATGTCTCGTTTAACTATATTTTTCACATAATCCCGAATTTTACTGCTACTTCCCGACATTCCAGTATCGATTAGGGTTAAATGGTCACCAACCACTAGATAACTGCGGGCCGCGATGGTATCTATTTCATGTATTCCAGGAACTATTTCCATTCTACCACTTAAATGATTTTTATTACATTATTTAGCACAGATAACTTCCGAAGAGGAATTTAGATTTTTATCCAGTAACTGGTAGAGATCTTTGACTCTTTTTGATTCTAATGGAGATAGATTAAGATAACAGAAGGGACAGTATGTTACCACACTTTTATCATTGCTTAAAGTCTTTAAACCCTTTTTGGTAGCCAGTGCCTTGTTATGAGCCATCATGCCTCCACCAGCCCCGCAACATGGACTGGCACTTCTATTACTTGCTTCTGATAATATTTTCCTAACATCAACTCCTTTCTCTCGGGCATGGCATGGATCCTGTATTGTGTAATTACCAGTTAGTTTAAGGCCTTCTAATAAATCAACAAGTAGGATAATCTCAGGATTGAAATCTTTACTGGCATAATATTTGTTTAATGCACTGTAACATCCAGGGCATATTGTAATAATCTTTTTAATACCTCTAGATTTGAACTTTTCAATGTTACGTTCTACTGCTGCATTACCTGCCTTTATGTCTCCCAGATTGAATAATATATTACCACAACAAGTCTCATCATCCATAACTTCATATTTTATACCCTGAATTTTTAGAAGCCTTTCTGCAGATTTAAGTATCTCTGGAGTTTTATGAGTGGATGTACATCCCTTGAAAAGTACAGTTTCCATCTTTAAATTTTTATCACTGGTTTTTTCTGTTTTGATACCATATGAATTCCCATATTCT
>JAHKLP010000076.1 GCA_020855015.1 Methanobacterium sp. | reverse complement strand
CAGGATTTTGCGTGCTTTTTCAATTGATGATAGTAATCGGGTTTTGGCATCCCAGTTTCTCCGGGCTGCATAGGCAATTCCCTCCTGGTTACCGGTTAACTCGTTGACCATGTTGGCCATGTCTATGACTCTGGTCTCGGCACTGGAACCGAGGTTGATGGCTTCTCCAATGGCTTCTTCAACCACTCCCATGGCCATGAGCCCGTCCACAATATCATCGACGTAGGTCCAATCCCTGGTTTCTGAACCATCACCAGTAATGGGTAATGCCTGACCTGTAATAGACCAGTACATGAAGTTAGGTATCACATTCCGGTACTTGCCGGGTACTTCTCCCGGGCCGAAGACATTGAAAAACCGTGCATTAACTATGGGCAAGCCATAGAGGTTGTGGAAATAGTTAGTGTAAAGTTCTCCTAAGAGTTTGGTGACCTGATATGGGGTGTGCAGGCTTATGGAGATGTCATGTTCTTCGAAGGGCATCTTGGAGTCCAACCCATATACTCCGCATCCTGATGAGGAGTATACGAATCTTTCCACACCCACCAGATGTGCGTATTCTAGAACTCGTAAGATTCCCATCCCATTCACCATGAGATCGAGTTCAGGGTTGTCTACACTGTTCTGGTTGGCGAAGTGTGCTGCCAGGTGGAACACGTAGTCGGGTTTTTCCTTGAAAACCCTTTTAAGCATCTCATCATCCAGAATGTCACCATTAACAAAGCTGATATTATCTTCATCAGGGATATTCCATTCATAGGCTGAATCAAGGTTATCTAAAATGATGACCTTATCAGCGTGTTGTGATAATTTCCGGGTGAGGTTGCTTCCCACGCATCCTGCACCACCAGTTACTAGAACCGTTTTATCATTGTAATTAGTGTAATCCATATTTCCACCACCTATTTTTAAATGATTCTAAGCAAATCTCAAGATTAGTATTAAACCTCAAAAATATGAATAATCTTCTATAATCCTTTACTACTCTTCCAATGTCTTCTAGATTAATCGTCTGTTTGATGTGACAGAAAACTTTAATGTTTATTGATCATTCTTCATCTATAAAAGTATCTCATTTAATCTTATTTCAAGTAAACATGTCTATAAATCTATGCCCATTACTAGTCTTAAAATTTATATCAAAAAAATATAAAATAACATTTTTATCATCAAACTATATAAGATAAAGAAAGTGGTAATTAGTTGATAGACTAAATGGTAATTAGTTTAAAGCCCATTAATTATGTGGGAGTATAATTTAGGGCAATTGTGGGAGTTAAAATTTAAGGTAATGCCATGTTGGTATATTACATGGATGTTTCACAGCTGGATATAAACCAGATGGAACATTTTGTATCTGTGGAGAGGCTTGAAAAAACAGGCCGATACATCTTTCAAAAGGATAAAAAACTATCCATAGGTGCGGAACTTCTTTTAAGATATGCTTTGATTCAACTTAACATTTTTAATCCTGTATTCGGCCATGATAATTATGGTAAACCTTTTTTGATGAACCACTCCCATGTTTATTTTAATCTGTCTCATTCTGAGGAATATGTGGCCTGTGCAGTTTCTGATTCTCCTGTTGGTGTGGATATTGAACAGGTCCACAACATCGACCTAAATATAGCACAGAACTATTTTTTCGGCAGCGAATACCACCATATTCAGAACAGTGCCCATAAACAGAGAACCTTTTTCGAGTTATGGGTTTTAAAGGAAAGCTACATGAAAATGACTGGCCTAGGATTCCGTTTGCCCCTGGATGAATTCTTCATAGATATCCAGAACAGTTTGCGGGATAACAGTGCCAGAATAAGAGTTCACAGCAGGGACGAAAAGACGGATAGATTAGAACACACAGGAAATCAACCGGAATTTGGGGTGTGGAGTGTGGTTGGGGATAAATACATCCTGGCGGTGTGCTCAGAAAGTAGAATCATTCAGCCAGATTTAATTAATTTAGAAGATCTAAAGAGGGAAATCATGTCAGAAGAGTGTCAAAACCAGAGAAGGGGGATTCATCCGTGAAGTACTTTGAGTTATCCAATGCCCAGAAAAGAACCATCATAACCGAGATCAGCAATCCAGGAAACGAGGCCTATATAATTCCATTTAAGGCAAAATTTCAATTGGAAGATGAAAAACATGTTAAAAAAGGCTTATCACTCCTTATAAGTGAAAACCTCTTTCTGCGCATTAAAAAAGATGAAAATATGAACTTCATGCAGTATTATGCTGAAGGGGAAGGTTCCTTATTTGAAGATGATAATGAAAGTTCTTCACTTGAAGATGATGAGGGAAATTCATTATTCACTGATGATAAGGGTTTATTTTCCATTGTGGATATGGCGGGTAAAGATGAAGATGAAATAGACAATTATATCCACAAATTTTCCATTAAAACCTTTGAGGAAATCTTTGATGCTCCTCTTTATGATTTCAGGATCCTTAAAACAGGAGCAGAATTGATTGTGCTGGGGCGTGTCCACCACCTCATCATGGATGGTACCTCTCTTTCCATCCTGGTCAAAGAACTCAGAAAATGTGTAGAGGCCCTGAAAAAAGGGGAAGAATATCATTTTTCACCTGTTTCATACCAGAGTTATGTTGAAAAAGAAAAGGAATACCTTTCCAGTGAAGAAGCCCGGGAAGATGAGGAATTCTGGCTTTCTAACCTGGATGGATATTCCAGTG
>JAHKLP010000024.1 GCA_020855015.1 Methanobacterium sp. | reverse complement strand
TGTATAATAAATGCCTCACCAGATTCCAGGTGGAATGATTCCATGTAGGATTCTAGGTCTGATTTGTCCAGTGGATCGATACAGGGTTTTCTGATTATGCGAAAACCTTTAAATTCATCCCCTATTCTGAGGTCAACTGATGATGGCTGGATCTGTCTTCCAGGGTCTTCTAATGGTTCAATAGAAATTTTTCCTTCATCCAAGTATTTTCTGATGTCCTGGTCACTTAAAATAGCCATATTTTTCCCTCTTTATTTAGTGTCAATAGTTACCTTTGGATCTTTTATTATTCAAGTCTTTAATGATTATTAGAAATATCCTTTTTGTTACGCACAGTATCATGTTATAACATTTAATCAAATTGCATTTAGTCTAGTCTATCCCTTATTCTGCGAAACATTCCTTTTAGAGTATGTGCTTCTCTTCCTGATATAAAAGCTCGTCCTAACATTCGTTTGAAGACTATTGTGGCATTCTTTTTTTTATGGGGAGGATAATCCAGTTTACCCAGCACCTCATCCACGTACTCAATAAGACCCTCTTTTTCATCTAGTGATGCCTCGTCTAAATCTTCCACAGGATAATCTTTTTGGATTTTGAATAATTCATAAAAAATGATGGCCGCTGCATGTGTTATATTGAGTATGGGGTAAGATTCATGGGTGGGAATGGAAACTACCAAATCACAGAGTTCCAGTTCATGATTGGTAAGTCCATCTCCTTCTCTTCCAAATATGAGGGCTATATCTCCCTGGATGTTTAAGGATTCTGCCAGGTTTTCAGGAGTGATGGCAATTCGGGGAATGTTGTAGCTTCCGCCTGCAGTGCCAGTGGTTCCCACTATAAAATCAATACCTTCCTTTTCCATAAATTCAGGCAGTGAATTGTATTCCTGACGATTGTATATGATTTCACGGGCATGCATGGATTGGTAGTAGGCTTCGTGTTCCAGTTGGCATGGGTTAATGAGAACTAAATGATCTAAACCAAAGTTTTTCATGGTCCTGGCAAGAAAACCTATGTTACCAGGAGTTTCTGGTTCCATAAAAACTACGTAAATCATTTTATCCCTATATAAACCTTTCTGGCTTTTTATTTTCTCAGAATCAAAAAATATTATTTTTATTATTTATATGCTTTTTCCAGGAGGGTGAGAAGGTTCATTACTTCCAATTTCAGTCCTTCTTTTTCCAGAGATGCCCTAATATTGTTTTCACAGAAGGGACAGATGGTGATCACGGCATCAACATCCAGTTTTTCAATCATCTTCGCTTTCTCACGGCCCAGAGCTTCTGCAATTTCTGGTTTACCAGACCTTACACCACCACCAGCACCGCAACACTGGTCAGGGACTTCCATTTCCACAAATTCCAGTCCTTTGATTTTTCTGAGAATTTCACGTGGTTCATCACGGATTCCCTGGCCCCTAATTAGATGACAGGGATCGTGATAGGTTACTCTCATGTTAACAGGCTTCATATCCTCTGTATTAAGTTTATCTTGTAGATATTCACTGATATCCATAACATTCAGATTTACTCCATACTCTGGATAATCCTTTTTCAGGGTGGCTCCGCAACCTGCGCAGACGGTGATGATAGTATCATATCCTTCCAATGCCTTAGCATTCTTTTCAGTTAGTTCCTTCAATACATCAGTCTGTCCAGTTCGAATCATGGGAGAACCACAGCAAACCTGTCCCGCAGGCACTTCCACTTCAACCTGGTGATTATTTAAAACATTTAAAAGGGACATCCCTATCTCTGGCAGCCGATAATCGACTAAACAGCCAGTGAAGAATGCTACTTTTTCTTTTTTCTCTCCATTGTCCTGATCAACCCCATCCAATTTCTTGCTTTTTTGTTTTTGGATGGCGGTTTCCATGAAACCAGCCCTCATAGGGCCTTCTTTCATTGGTTCCACAGATCTACCTGTCTTTTCAATGAGTTCCTTCACTGAGCGATGTGCGGGTAGAGGCCCAATATCTTCCTGGCAAGCTATTTCCCTTAATTTTTCAATAGCCCCACCAAAGGTGTTTATTTCTTTGGGACAGACCTCCACACATTTGGAACAAGATGTGCAACAATAGAGTCCTTCTTCAAATCCTTCCTCAGCCCGGTCAGAACAATCCCGTGGATCCATGGCAAATTTAGACAGGTAACGCATGAAGTAAGGACCTGCGAATTCATCATTCACCTTTAAAACTGGGCAGGCTGATATACAGGAATAACAGTCAATACAACTCCTTAATTTTTTGGTATTCTCCAGTTCTTCAGGGTTAAGAATGGCAGGGCACTCACTAATCCCACATTCATCATTAAGAAAAAGGCCCAATTCCTTTACTTTGCCATCTAATTCACTACGATCTACAACCAAATCCTTAATAACAGGTAAATCGATTGGTTCTATTTTATCCCCATCATTTATCTCTTTTTTACAGGCTAAAACCATCTCCCCATTCACTTTCACCGCACATGATCCACATTGGCCCGCCCGGCAAGAGCTACGATAAGCTATTCCAGCATGATGATGTTGATTTATATAGTTTAATGCATCTAAAACCTTCATTTTTTCTTTTTCTTCCACGCTATAGGTTTCAAGGTGGGGCGCCTTGTCCTGTGGAGGTTGATACCTAAAAACTTTTATATTTATCATTTCAATCTCCAAATAGTTTAAATCTTTTAAAAGTTTATATTCTCATCTATTTATGAATTCAACGACTTTTCTTCTATGAATCTTGTTCTATTATGGATTCTTAATATAGTAAAATAAAATATATAGAGTACTAGATCAACATCCTATAAAAAATATTATTAATATAGCTATATTTTCAATAAAGCCGGTATGAAAAATCAATAATATAACTGATTTGGATACAATTAATCTAAATCTTTCACGAGAAACCAGTAAATTGAGAGTTCATCTTCGTATTTCTTATAATCAGGATATTCTGAAGATACTAAACTCCAGTACTGTTTGTTATGTTTTCTTATTTTAAGATGACAAACTTCATGGTGGACTACATATTTGATTAAACTTTCTGGGAGATATTTAAGACGCATGTTAATACTTATGTTTCCCAATGAACTGCAACTACCCCAGCGGGTCTTCATTTTACGTAATGTTATTTTATTAATTTTCAAACCCATATCATGAGATATTTTATCAGCATAATCTAGAACCATTTCCCGAAATGAATTATTATCACGACTGTAATCAAGTTTTTTACTTTGAGATTCAATTTTCAACCTGTTTATTCGTGAAATTTTTTGATAAATCCATCTTTCATGTTTATTAATTAAACGATCATAATCATCGACACCAGAAGGCATTATTATGTTAAGTACACCGTTTTTAATCTCTAAACGAGAGTATTTAACTTTCCGGTGGAAAATTTGACATTTAACTTCAATATCTTGAACTTTAATTTTCATCAGAGTTAATTATAATACAATCTTCAAATAACCTTTTATCTGGAACATTTTCATCGCACATCTAACTGACTATTTAGTGGGGAAATAATGAAAGAAACTCCATTTGCAATAGTATTTCTATCATTTTTTGCATTTATTGGTGTTCTGTTTGGACTGGTTTTGCTTGAGCAAAACCAAACATCCATTAATGCGGGTACAGAACCCATTTTGAACCAATCTCAAAATTACATTGATAATCCTGGGACTGGTGAGAATTTAACAACCATCAATTACACCAGAAATCTGACAACACTTAACAAAACAAATCAAACCAATTTTACTGAAGCTAATAACACAAACAGAACAAGCAAAAATTACACCGTTAAAACAATTTTAGGAATCGAAACCCCCATGCGTGATGGTGTAAAACTTGTCTCTGATGTTTGGCTACCTCAAAAGGATGGAAAGTATCCAGTAATAATCATCCGCACACCATACGGGCGAAGTGCAGCTAACATGAACT
This sequence comes from Methanobacterium sp., assembly GCA_020855015.1. Lineage (GTDB taxonomy): Archaea > Methanobacteriota > Methanobacteria > Methanobacteriales > Methanobacteriaceae > Methanobacterium. The sequence continues at coordinate 12,267 of JAHKLP010000024.1, read as the reverse complement.
ATACTGGTCTGGGAGAATATTTTGCTAGACAGGGATACATTCTCATGGTGCAGGATGTTCGAGGTAAAGGAGATTCACAGGGGAATTTTAACTTCCTATTCCAGGAAGGGCATGATGGCTATGATACAGTGGAATGGGCTGCAAAACAATCATGGTCAGATGGAAAAATAGGTATGATGGGATCATCTTATATGGGCACTGTCCAGTGGCTGGCAGCCCGGGAAAAACCACCCCATCTGGTATGCATAGCTCCCACATCGGCCAATGGGAGATATATGCAGGAAATACCATCCATTGGTGGAGTATTCAATATGGGGTGGGCTCTTCCATGGACACTTCAAAATAATGGTCGTAATCCGAATTTAAACATTCAAAAAACTAATTTAACCATGGCATTTAATCACAGGCCACTCATAAGTGCGGACAAAGTAATGGGAAGCGAGCTGCCTCTCTACCGTCAGTTCCTTAAGCACCCCACCATGGATGAATACTGGGAGCAAATACAATTCACAGCTAATGATTTAAAGCAGATCAGTATACCCACCATGACTACCAGTGGATGGTTTGATTCAAACCAACCTGGGGCTCTATTCTACTGGAATGGAATAAACAAGGATTCATCCATGGATCAAGACCAATACTTAATTATAGGGCCCTGGACCAATAATGGAACCTCTCAACCTTCCTCACAACTCTCACAAGTTGGTGATCTGCCGGTTCCAGGGGCTCAAATAGATATTTATGTTGATCATCTTGCATTTTTTGATGTTTATCTTAAAAACTCAACTTCAAATAACTCAACAAATAAATTGGAACTATCCCCTGTGAAAGTATATCTTACTGGTTTGAATGAATGGATAAACCTCACTAGTTATCCTCCCAATGATTTGAATGTAACTCCCCTCTACCTTGCAAGTGGAGGACAGGCCAACACTCTTAATGGTAACGGCGTTCTAGAATGGAAACTTAATCTGAACAATTCCAACAAATCTAATAATAGTTTGAATGTATCATCTATAGACAAATACACATACGATCCAGCTAATCCAAGGTCAGTGCCAGTTGAAAGTTTCGCTTTTGATTGTGTTAGCACTGAAAACCGTTCAGATGTACTGGTTTACACTACCTCGCCCCTGGAAGAATCAGTGATGATCTTGGGCCCGGTGACTGCGGAGATATACGCATCCACAGATGCAAAAGACACAGATTTCATGATCAGAGTTTTAGATGTATATCCCAATGGTACAGCCATAAATTTGGGTCCTGAAGAATGTGGAGGGGCTATAAGGGCCAGATTCCGGCAAGGATTTGACAAAGAAGTTCTGCTTGACCCTGGAAAAATAGAAAAATATCGCATCCAACTATTTGATATGGGGCATGTTTTCCTACCAGGACACAAAATCCGCCTGGAAATTTATTCCAGTGCATATCCCCTATTACATCCTAACCCTAACACGGGTAATCCTATCGCCACAGATACAAAGCAACATAAAGCACATCAAACTATTTACCATGACAAACAGCACCCATCAGTAGTTTATCTGCCAATTATACCCTTAAACAGTTCTCTATATGATCAAATATTTGATTAAAGAGAAGATTTAATTTCCAATAAAATTTGGACACATATGGAGAATCAAGAGTTACATTATAAATTCAAAAAGTTAAAAAAGATCTAAACCTAATAACAACGTAGATATAATTAATTGTTCTGTTTATATTGTTTAAGAGGTAATCCAAAATTGACTGTTGTTTAAACAGGTCTTTTAACATGTTGAATAAACCTATCAGAATCAAGATCACTAAAATAATTTCTACCAATAGTTCTACTTGTATTAGGAAGATAATATGAATATCAAAGAAATCTTAACTGGACAAGAACAGGATAAATTGTTCTTACTAGGTAATGAGGCCGCAGTCCGTGGCGCACTGGAATCAGGAGTATCAGTAGCCACCACATATCCTGGAACACCATCTTCAGAGATAGGTAATGTTTTATCAGTACTTGCTCAGGATGCAGGGATGTATTTTGAATTTTCAATTAATGAAAAGGTAGCTCTTGAAGTCGCAGCTGCTGCAGCTGCATCAGGTCTCAGATCATTCACTTTCATGAAACATGTGGGTGTTAATGTAGCATCAGACTCTCTTATGAGTGTTGCCTATACCAGTGTTCAGGGAGGAATGGTAATTCTTACTGCAGATGACCCATCCATGTTCTCTTCCCAGAATGAACAGGACAACCGCCATTACGCAAGATTGGCAAATATCCCCCTCCTGGAAGCATCCAGCCCCCAGGAAGTTAAGGATCTCATGAAATATGCCTATGAGTTATCAGAAGAATTCCAGCTGCCAGTAATTCTGCGTACCACTACTCGAGTTTCTCATATGAGAGGCGTAGTTGAACTTGGTCCTTTGGCAGAATCAAAGAATAAAGGCCATTTTGAAAAAGATCCCCATCGTTTCGTCCCGGTTCCAGTTACAGCCAGGATAATGCACAAGAATCTTGTTGATAAAATGGATAAAATTGGAGTACTTTCCAATAACTCCTCTTTAAATCCAATCTACAATAATAATGGTAATATTGGAATTGTTACCAGTGGCAGTGCCTTTAACTATGTTATGGATGTGGTGGAGGAAAACGATCTGCCGGTTAATATCCTTAAAGTAACCTTTTCTTATCCTTTTCCTGAAAAAAGGGTCTATGAATTTTTGGAAAATGTGGAACGTGTTCTGGTTGTAGAAGAAGTTGACCCTATAATGGAAAAAGAGATAATGGCTGTGGTGGGCAAGCACCAGCTTAAAAAAACAGTTCACGGTAAATTAGACGGCACTCTACCAATGATCTACGAGTACAATCCAGATATTATAATACAGGGATTGGGAAAGATGATGGGGGTTGAAATAGCTGCTATAAAAGCCGCTAAAACGTCATTTGAACTTCCCAAAAGGCCCCCAACTCTCTGTCCGGGATGTCCTCATAGGGCAGCATACTTCGAGGTTAAAAAAGCCGCCGAAAATCTTAAGTTGAATGACCTTATATTCCCCACAGATATAGGATGTTACACATTGGGTATTGAATCACCATACGAAGTGGCAGATTACCTTTTGTCCATGGGTTCATCAATTGGAACCAGTTGTGGGTTTTCCAAGGCCACAGATCAAACTGTGGTAAGTTTCATCGGTGACTCCACTTTCTTCCATGCTGGAATTCCACCACTGATAAATGCTGTTCACAATAAGAACAAATTCGTCCTGGTTATCCTAGACAATCGCACCACAGCAATGACTGGTGGCCAACCACACCCTGGACTACCAGTGGATGGCATGGGATTAGAAGCACCAGAACTATCCATACCAGATATTGTAAGAGCCAGTGGAGTGGAATTCGTGGAAATAATAAATCCACTAAATGTGCATAAATCAAGTGAGATCTTTGAAAAAGCACTCCAGTTTGATAAAGTGGCAGTAGTCATATCCCAATACCCATGCATGTTAATCAAAACCCGTGAAGAGAAAGGGAAAAACATTATCCTCGATGTTCAGGATGATAAATGTACCAAATGCAATACCTGCATCATGGAACTTGCATGTCCCGCCATCTACACTCGTGATGATGGAAAAATAAGAATTGATCCATTAATGTGCAGAAGATGCAATGTTTGTGTGCAGACATGTCCAGAAAAGGCCATCAGGGCTAAAAGAATAGATAAAGCAGGAGAGGAGGGATAATAATGCATCCTTACCAAATTTACATTTCAGGAGTGGGTGGCCAGGGAATTATCAAAACATCAGTTATCATGGGCGAAGCTGCTATGAAAAAAAACTTACCAGTAGTTGTGGGTGAAATACATGGCATGTCCCAGAGGGGGGGTGAGGTATCCACCCAGATGAAAATTGGGACATCCCACAGTCCACTTATTGAGGAAAGTAATGCCGACCTTATCCTGGCATTTGAACCATTAGAAGCCCTAAGAGGAGTTAACATGGTGAATAAAGATACTCATGTGGTTATGAATACTGCACCTATTTATCCTTTTAACATCAGCCAAAGTGAGCATTCGTATCCAGATTCATCCACAATTCTGAATGAACTTCAATCCCATGCAAAAAAGGTAATTACCATGGACGCAGACGAGATGGCCAAGAAGGCAGGCCACATACTATCAATGAACATGGTCATGTTAGGTGGAGCTGTTGCAGTAACAGGATTCCCCCTGGATAAAGAAAGTATAATAAAGTCAATGTACGATAATCTGCCTGAAAGGAGCATTCCCATTAATCTGAAGGCATTTGAAGAAGGGTTCAAGTTTTGTATGGAAAATCTTTAATCCATCTATTTTTAGTAAAAAGATAAAAAAAAATATAATAAAGAAAAAAAAGCTCAAAATAAAATTTTTACCAGTTGTATACATCCTCAGAAGGTATTATGGTAGCTTTCCCCATCTTAAGAGCTTCAACTCCAGCATCTATATCTTCTGGATGTAGTAATACAATGGCCCTTTCTTCTTTTTCATCCACAAAGGCGTAAAGATAATCCAGGTTAATATCTGAATCATCCAGTATCCCCAAGATGGTACTTAATCCTCCAGGCTGGTCAGACATCTCCACAGCAATAACATATCCTGTTTTCACCACAAAATTATTTTTTTCGAGGATCTCTTTAGCTTCATCTGGATTGGGAACAATTAACCTCAATATGCCAAAGTCAGAGGTATCTGCAATAGAAAGAGCTCTAATGTTAAATCCAGCATCAGCCAGAACATCCAGAGCATTCCTCATTCTGCCTTTCTTATTTTCCAGAAAAATTGATAACTGTTTTATTTTCATAAATAATCCCCCTACAATTCTCTTTTATCAATAACCCTAACAGCTTTACCTTCGCTACGTGGCAGTGTTTTTGGTTCCACCAGGGTAACGTTAACTCTTAAACCGATTTCATTATGAATAAAATGTTCTATTTTCTTTTTAATCCCTACTAACTCTTTTACTTCATCAGAAAAGAGGTGGGGTGATGTTTCCACTTGAACTTCAAGTTCATCTAAGTGTTGTGGTCTGGTGACAATTATTTGGTAATGTGGTTCAATGCCATCCATTTTAAGGAGGGCTTTCTCGATTTGGGAGGGGAAAACAGCAACTCCCCGAATCTTAAGCATGTCATCGGTCCTTCCAGTTATACGTTCCATCTTGATAAGAGTTCTGCCACAGGAACATGTTCCACTTTTCAGACTGGTTATGTCTTTGGTTCTAAAACGAATAATTGGCATTCCATGACGGGTTAAAGTGGTTAAAACAAGTTCTCCTGTTTCCCCATTTCCAAGAACTTCCATGCTTTCAGAATCGATAATCTCCGGATAAAAATGATCCTCCATCACATGCAAACCATCCTGTTCAGGACATTCAAGAGCTATTCCAGGCCCCATGATTTCTGTCAAGCCGTAAATATTATATGCAGGAGCATTAAACCTGTTTTGGAGTTCCTGCCGCATTTCTTCAGTCCACATTTCAGCTCCGAAACCAACCGAATGAAGATTAAGATCACCACGCCCTACACCTTCTTCTCCAGCAACTTCAGCAAGATAAAGTCCGTAGGAGGGAGTGACTATTAAGATGGTAGTTCCAAAATCTTTCATTATTTCGATTTGCCTGCGGGTCTGTCCAGTTGAAATAGGGATTACAGTGGCCCCTATGTACTGGGCACCATAATGAACCCCGAAACCACCTGTGAAAAGTCCGTAACCATGAGTGTTCTGAATTATATCATCCTCTGTAACTCCGAACATCGTTAAACCTCGAGCCATCACTTCGCTCCAGATTTTAATATCTTCCTTTGTATATCCCGATACTGTAGGTTTTCCAGTGGTTCCAGATGAGGTGTGAACTTCCACGATCTCACGACGGGGCACCGCAAACATTCCAAAGGGATAGGCTGCGCGGAGATCATCTTTGGTAGTTAAAGGTAGTTTTTGAATATCATCCAGGTTTTTAATATCCTCTGGTTTGATCCCTGCTTCATCAAAACGTTTCTTGTAATAGGGTACAGTTTCATAAGCCCTTTTAACTACATCCTGCAATCTTTTAAGTTGTAGTTTCTTCAGTTCATCATGGGCCATACATTCAATCTCTTCATTCCAGATCATATTCAATCTCCTTGCAATCTAGTTTCCCTGTATTATTAAATAGGATTTTCAGTCACATTAAAGCTGTTTATAATTTTATCCATCTCACCACTATAATCCAAGAGGGGGTCGTCAAAGATGAAAATTATGAAATAAAGTATATTGTTTTTTTGTAATGCGATTCCTCTGGTGGCATAGACTTTATCACCTGGTTTGAAGTTGGCCATAAGCTCATAAGCCGTCTGATTGTCCATAGTTAAACCACCTTCATAGTAGATCATACCATTTTTCATAATGTTTGATCTCCAAGCAGAAACTCGATACGTAAAATTCTGAGTTCCCAAATCTTCCCTAAAGATTGATACACTGTTATTTTCATCCTTTGAAATAGTAACTAGGAGATGGGATTCGCTGTTAGTGCTATTGGCTCTGCTAGTAATATTCCAACCTTCAGGATAATCAAATGACACATTTCCATCAGAAAAATGATTTTTTTGAGTGTTGGTCTGGTTTTTGGTGTTGTTCGTCTGGTTTTGGCTTGTGACATCATCAACCGACCACATGGCAGCGGTAACAACCAGGATAATTAGAATAATAATGCTAATAATAAGTAAAATAGGGTTTTTCCTCAATATTTGGCTACTATTTCTTTTCAGAATATCAGATCGAGACTCTTTGGGTTGTGTATCTGATTTTCCGAGTTTTTTAGGTCCATCCCGTTTTTCTTCGTCTTTATTGGTTTTTGATTTGAGGGAATTAGTTTTTGATTTAAGAGAAGAAACTTTACTGGTAATATCGGTTCCCTTTTTCTTAAGTTCAAGAGAATCTAACTTCTCCCGAATATTAGTTTCCGGTTTTTTAAACCTCCTGGTACTTTTCCTTTCCGGGTCACCAGTTCCAGGTTTCCTGAGTTTAGGGGGGCGGTCTTCACTCAAAATTTCACTACCAATTAATTAAGTATTACATTTACTCATTTATTCTAAAGGTAATTTAACCCTATCTAAAACTATCACAGACTAATATATGAAAAGATTTGATCCCACACATTATTTAAATCTGATAGATGAGCAACACGCACAAGCAGCGGTTAAGTGATACTTCTTATAATCTGAATAATAAAGTTTCAATTAGATATATATACTCTCCTTACATTCATTAATCATTGGATGTCATGATAAAGTAATTGGAACAGGATAGGTTGTGATTATGTGGATTTAGTGATATTGAGTATTGTTGTTTTGATATTTCTCCTTATAAATGGATATGTGGGTTATGTAGCCTGGCGTAGAACAAAGAGTGCAGATGATTATATGGTGGCAGGGAGACAAACACACCCTTTCATCATGGCCTTAAGTTATGGGGCCACCTTCATAAGCACAGCAGCCATTGTTGGTTTTGGAGGGGTAGCTGCAAATTATGGTATGGGAATTTTGTGGCTGGTCTTTTTAAACATTCTCATAGGAATATTCATTGCTTTTGTGTTCTTTGGAAAACGTACCCGTAAAATGGGCCACAACATGGGTGCCTTGACCTTCCCTGAATTTTTGTCCAAACGTTTTGATAGTAGATTCATCCAATACTTCTCTGGAGCGGTTATTTTTATTGGAATGCCCCTATATGCTTCTGTAGTTCTGGTTGGAATGGCTCGGTTTGTGGAAACAACCCTCCAAATGGATTATAACATTGCATTGATTGTAATGGCAATAATCGTCGCTGCCTATGTAATATTTGGAGGTATTAGGGGAGTTATGTATACTGATGCTCTGCAGGGTAGTATAATGTTCTTTGGAATGATAATCCTTCTTGCAACAATTTACTGGATGCTGGGAGGTGTGGTTGATGCTAACCAGGCACTTACCAACTTGGTGAATATGGTGCCTGCCAATGCCACTGCAGAGGCTGCAACTACTGGATTCACGGGATGGACATCAATGCCATCTCTGGGAAGCCCATTCTGGTGGACACTGGTCTCCAGTCTCATTCTGGGAGTGGGTATTGGGGTTATATCCCAACCCCAACTGGTAGTCAGATTCATGACAGTAAAATCAAACCGGGAATTGAACCGGGCAGTTTTGATTGGAGGATTGTTTATATTTGTAATCACCTTCGGAGCTTACGTGGTCGGTGCTCTTTCTAATGTCTATTTCATCCAGACAACCGGCCAGACTGCTGTGCAGGCAGCAGGAGGCAACCTGGACAAGGTCATCCCAGTGTTTATCACTGTAGCAATGCCCTTATGGTTTACATACCTTTTTATGGTGGCCCTACTATCTGCAGCAATGTCCACTCTTTCTGCACAGTTCCATGTGCAGGGAACAGCCTTCGGACGTGACATCTATGAAACTTTAGTCCGAAAAACAGGAGGATCATCTGTTAGAGTGGCCAGGATAGGAATAGTAGTAGCAGTCCTCATTGCCGTTATTATGGGATTCATTTTACCGGCCAGTATAGTTGCCCTGGGAACTTCTCTATGGTTCGGAATCACTGCCGCAGCCTTCTTGGCGATCTACGTCGCAGCACTCTATTGGAGACGGGCTACAAAGGAGGGAGCAATTGCTGGACTTGTATCGGGGGCTTTAGTTAGTTTGATATGGTTATTGTTTATGTTCAAAAAGACTGCAGAACCATTAGGTATTTCTAAGGCATTAATGGGACAGTCTACAGTTATTACATCTATGCCCTGGCCAACAGTTGATCCCATGGTCATAGCACTGCCAATAGCAATCATAGCCACTATTGTGGTTAGCCTACTAACCAAACCTCCTGAAAAAGAGTTCCTGGATGATTGTTTTGATGGGGTGGACACATCTAAGGGTAAATAACCAAATAAACATAGTATGCCGCAATGAGAATCAAAACTTACCACTATCAAAAAAATAAGGGAATTAGTTGGGATGAAGTGTTCCAAAATCCACGGCCGGTTAGTGTTCGGAGTTTTCAGACTGGAACAGTTATAATTAACAGGCATGGTACTTTAAATCCCAATCATCCCTTGGCAAAGGATGTCCAGGATGAGGAGTTAGAGGTTCCCATACTGGCCCATTGGGTTCATCACGAAGATAAGGGTGATTTTCTCTTGGACGCAGGACTTGATGCATCTTACGCAGGGGATCCCCGAGGAGGATTATTGGGTACGGATGTGGATGAATTCCAACAGATTAAAGGCGAAAATATAGCCCAACACCTTGTCCAAAATGATATTAATCTGAAAATGGTTTTTTTAAGTCATTTACATGCTGATCACGCTGCTGGTGTTAGGGAACTTCCAAAAGACATTCCTTATGTCATTCCTAAAGGAGAGTATGGTGAATATCGCCTTGAAGTCCATGGAGATTTCCTGGAAGGGTTGGAAGAACTATATGAAATTGACTTTTCAAAAGCCAATCAAATGGCTCCATTGGGCCCTAGTGTAGATCTTCTGGGCGATGGGTCATTATGGGCCATCCATACTCCTGGACACACCCCCTGGCATGTTTCTTTTTTAGTAAATGGTATGGATAGACCAATATTGCTTACTATGGATGCTGTTTTTATCCACGAAAATTTGGAACGTGGTGTAGCGCCCAGTGAATATACTTGGGATATGGAAAAGGCACAAGATACTTTAGAAAAAATAATTGCCTTTTTGGAGATGTTTCCGCAGGTTAGGGTGGGTGCTGGCCACGAATCTGGGAATAGTTTTAAAATTTACAATTCAAGAATATAATGAACATTACCCTATTCTTGGTCGTGTGGTTGACGCACTTTATCGATGGCTGATCCAATGGTACCACCAATGGCCCCTACAATTGCATATAGGATTATGACTATGGTGGCTTCTATTACTCCTGTAACTGGCCAAAGCTGTTTTCCTATGTCTCCAAACCCGGTGAGGTATAATATCAGTATGATTAATCCTCCGACAATACCACCTACCATACCAACTAGTGCTCCATGTATTGCACTGTTTATATAACCTTTGTCAGCTCTGTAACCGACAATTATTGTTGCTATAACAAATCCAATCACACCTCCGATATCCCCCGCAACTTCTCGAAGAATAAGCCATAGGATTAGTGATAACAGTAAACCCCTTCTTACGGCAGTCCAGTTTATTTTTACCATATTATACCTCCTCAAACCATGATAATTAATATATCTGAATTAAGAAAAAAATGTTGCTATGAATTTATCAGATTTGCTACTGGGAAATGGTAGTATAAATTTAAAGAATGGAATGCCCAGCGTTTTTTTGTAGTTCTATGTGTTAACGATTTATATAGATTATAATTCTTAAATTTACTATAAAAAACCTTTATAAAATCATTGCGATATTATGATTAAGGTTTTTTTGAAAAATATTATAATGAAATTCGCATTTATTATTATAAAATTATCACAATAATAGATTATAGTTGAAATATATTATTGAAATGAGCTATGAGGATACCTTTGTCCGCATTGTAGGATTTGAGCAGGATATGGGGTTTTAAAATAGTTTTTAAGTCATTATATGCTTTAATTTAGTTAATTTCTTTATTAAGCAATCACCATTATGTGGAAAAATATAATTACGAATAAGTTTGATTGATAATCATAAAAGCATTATATAACTAATATAGGAGGGGTATTGGGTGAGTTTAAGTGAAGATTTGGGTGAGCAGAATAAAACTGTTGATGAATTGCTTTTAGAGGGTCGACAAAAGGCAATGCAGATGAATTATGGGGATGCCTTGCAATGCTTTAACGAGGTTTTGAAGATAGATCCCAATAATCTGCGAGCATTGAATAATAGGGGCAATATTTATCACACGATGGGGAATGATAATGGGGCATTAAGAGATTTTGAAAAGGCTTTAGAAGTAGATCCAACCTTTATCGAGGCTGAATACGGAAAAGGATTGGTTTATATTTCACTGAACAGGCGAGAAGAAGCAATAGCCAGTTTCGAAAGATATGTTGCAAATGCCCCTCCCGATGAACAGCAACAAGTACAGTATGCACAACAATTTCTCATGGAATTAAAAGGGCAGAATCAAAGCACAAATCCGTAGCGAATCCCCGCTATATTATAAATCAATTGCAGAGCGCCTTTTATTATTAAGGATCAATTTTCATGGGATTGTTGGGAATAGGGAGTTGTATTGGTAAGAATTTAATGTTCTATAACTATTTTAATTTTTTTTGTTTTGAGTAGAATTTGTGGTGGTATCCAAAAATTCAAGTTTAAGGTGTTTGTTGGTGAAGGGGAGCTGAAAAATTAACACATTAAATTATTTTTTTATACTTCGTTTTGTTCATTTATTGTTTAATTATTAAAATAAGTTTTTTATTTATAATAGTTCAGTTTATATTTCGATATATTTAGTATGGATTTAATATAAGTGTATTAGATTTTTGTATCTACTGAAGGTTTTAAAATGCTCGATGAAGACAAATCCAGGGAAGAACTCATAGATGAATTGAAAGAATTAAGGACTGTTTTAAAATCTAACCAAGAATCTACTCAAAAAATCATCGAAAACGAGCAGATTTTATCTAAAACTGCTTTAGAATTGGTTGATTTAGATTCCAGTATAGATATCTATGAATTTATTGCTAAAAAATTAACTGATTTAATTGAAAACGCTATTATTGCTGTAAGTATGTATGATGAACCATCAGATAATATTTTGGTACGTTCTGTAATCGGGGAAAATAAAAGATTAAACGAGCTTTCTCAAAAAATTTTAGGTGGGGGGCTAACTGATATAAAACTACCCCTCCATTCTTTTTATGAATTTTATAGTAATGAAGAAACCAAGAAGAATACAATACTCAAGGGTCAACTTCTTAAAATGGATGATGGATTATATCAAGTGTTTTCCGGACGGATACCTAAAAAAGTGGCCAGAATGGCAGAATTAACTCTAAATATTGGGGATATGTATGGCACTGGTTTCGAATCAAAGGGAAAACTTTATGGAACGGTTTATATTTTTCTTAAAAAGGGCAATACATTAGAAAATAAGGAACTAGTGCAATCATTAATCAGTCTTTTTGCAGTAGCAATACAACGAAAACAGGCAGAAACTGAGATAAAAAAAGCTTTAAAAGAGAAGGAAATGCTTCTTAAGGAGATCCATCACCGGGTTAAAAATAATCTAATGATTATTTCCAGCTTACTCAATCT
>JAHKLP010000071.1 GCA_020855015.1 Methanobacterium sp. | reverse complement strand
TTTTTAGTGGAGTTTAGATATTTCTTGAAGGGTTTCACCAAATATTTCTATTTCTTCCCGGGTATTATAATAGTGTATAGATGCCCTGACAGTTCCGCCCAACTGGTTAGCCCCCATATGCCTTATAGATGGCATAGCACAGTGAAAACCACTCCGAACACAGATAGATTTAACCGCATCCAGTAATTTGGCCAAGTCGTGAGGGTTTATATTATCTATATTGAAGGATACAATACCATAAATATTTTCTGGACTTCCGTAAACTTGGGCATTTTCAATATTCTGGATCTCCTGATACATGATTCTAGTAATTTTTTTACTGTGTCTTTCAATCTTGGACATACCAATCCTTTCCAAATAATCCACAGCTGATCCGAGACCTATAAAACCAGCTATATTCTGGGTTCCGCCTTCAAAACATGCCGGTGCTTCTGTAAGTTCGAAATTATTCTCTGTGACATTTTCAACTGTACCTCCTCCAAGATTAAGAGGTTCCAACTCTGCCGAGAAATCTCTGGTACAGTATAGAAGACCTGTTCCAACCGGGCCCAATAATCCTTTATGTCCCGGAAATGCGACTAAATCGGCTTTTAATTTCTTTAGATTGATATCTATGTGGCCAACGGATTGAGCTGCGTCTATCAAGTAAAATGCATCCTTATCTTCCACTATTTTTGAGATTTCATCCACTGGTTGTACTGATCCTATGGAATTAGAAACATGGCTGATGGTCACCAGCCGTGTGTGTTCATCCATTGCTTTTTCAACTTCATCAGGATCAATAACACCATTTTCATCAGCTTTGATTATTTTTACTTCCACACCAAGTTTTTTAAGATTGAACCATGGAACCAAGTTAGAATGGTGTTCCATATTAGATACAATGATGTTATCTCCCCTATTCCAACTAAGTCCATGAGCAACTATATTAATGGATTCTGTGGTGTTTTTGGTAAATATAATCTCTTCAGGATACGAATTCACAAAGTTGGCAATTTTTTTCCTGGCCAGTTCCAATTCATGGGTTGCTTTGACAACCAGCCCATATGAACCTCTTCCGGTGTTAGCATTGTAACTGTAAAAATAATCATTCATGGATTCTACTACAGGTCGAGGTGTGGGAGTAGTGCTAGCAGCATCTAAATATATAAGCTCATCCAGAAGAGGTATGTCCCTTCTAACATCGGTTGTTTTCATAATATGCCTGATTTTATCGTTGGATTTAGTTATAATATGATTAAATGTAGTATATATAATTTTAACTAAAATTTAATAATTTTCAAGCTCTTATCGCGATACAATAAAAAATAAAAAAAATAATGTTTGATTGTGTGTTTATGCTTCCAGTTTACTTCTAACTTCAGCAGCCATCTCCATGGTAGAGGCGTTGCCACCTAAATCTGGTGTGACAACTTTACCCTCTTCAAGGACTTTTACCAGGGCTTCTTCAAGTTTTCGGGCTGCATCGTTTTCCTCCAAATAATCCAGCATTAGAACAGCAGATAATATCATTGCAGAGGGGTTTGCAGTTCCTTTACCCGCGTGTCTTGGTGCTGAACCATGAACTGGTTCAAATAAACCTTGATTTTCACCAATATTAGCTGATGGAATTAATCCCAACCCCCCTACCAGGCCTGCGCCTTCGTCAGAGAGTATGTCTCCAAAAAGGTTGGTGGTTACTATTACATCAAACATTTCGGGCTTGGTGATGAAAAACATTGCAGTTGCATCCACATAACGGTCATCCAACTCCATTTCAGGATATTGCTCAGCCATTTGATAAAATGAATCCTTGAACACTCCATCAGTTTTTTTGAGAACGTTTGCTTTGTGAACAGCAGTTACTTTGCCCCTTCCTGTTTTCTTAGCATATTCAAAGGCATATTTGCATATCCTTTCTGAAGCTTTTCTGGTAACCACCCGGGTGGCAGTTGCTCCTTCATCTGTTTCCTCTTCCAAGCCAATATATAATCCTTCTGTATTTTCCCTGACTATTACGAAGTCCAGGTTATCGAAGATGCAATTGGTGCCAGGGTATGATTTCACAGGTCGGAGGTTGACATACAAATCAAGTTCTTGCCTCATTTTAACAATCACATCGGCGGCAGTTTCTCCTGCAGCGCCAAAAAGACATGCTTGTGATGATTTTACTATATCCACTGTTTCCTGCGGTAAAGCCACCCCTGTTTTCTCCATGTGTTCGTCACCAGCATCGGCGAATGTGTAATCAAATTCAACATCTATTGCTTCCAGAACGTGGAGTGTAGCATCCATAACCTCTTTTCCGATCCCATCCCCTGGTATAACTGATATTTTGTACATATATTAACACCTTTAAATTTTATTTTTTTCTTATTTTATTTTAGCTCTTTATTTATCATTTTATTCATCTTTTATCTCTGCTAGATGATTTTTAAGGTAACTGATGAGACCGCCCTCTTTCATAATGCCCCTCATAAATTCTGGCAGAGGTTTTATTTTAAATTCTTTTGAATTGTTTAAATCTTTCAAAACACCTTCTTCCATGTCTATTTCAATCTCATCCCCTTCATCAACATTTTTAGAAATTCCTTTGGCTTCTATGAGGAGTAAACCTATGTTTACTGAGTTTCTGTAGAATATTCTGGCAAATGATTCTGCTACAACAGCAGATACTCCTGCTCCTTTAATGCTGATCGGAGCATGTTCGCGAGATGACCCGCATCCAAAGTTTTTTCCTGCAACTAGTATATCTCCTTCTTTCACTTTTTTAGAAAAATCAGGATCGCATCCTTCCATAACACATGCTGCCAGTTCTTTTTCTCCGGTTAACACCAGATATCTGCCCGGAAGAATTGCATCAGTGTCGACGTCGTCTCCGAACTTCCAAACTTTTCCTTTAATCGTGTTATCCATATTTATCACCTTTAATAGCTTTATTAGTGACATGCTTGAATTAATAATTTCATAGAATTATTTTCTAGGGTCAGTTATTACTCCTTTAATGGCTGATGCAGCTGCTACAGCAGCAGAACTAAGGTAAACTTCTGCTTCGGAGCTTCCCTGTCTTCCTTTGAAATTTCGGTTAGAAGTGGATAGGCTTACCTCACCTGGGCCGAGGAATCCCACATGACCACCTAAGCATGGCCCACAGCAGGGATTACATACCAGTGCTCCGGAATCCACGAATATGTTCATAAGACCTTCTTCCAGTGCCTGACTGTATATCTCCCTTGAAGCAGGTATGACCAGCATGCGCACATCATTAGAGACTTGTTTTCCTTTAAGGATTTCCGCGGCAACCCTGAGATCATCCAGACGGCCATTGGTACAGGATCCCATGAATATTTGGTCTATTGGTGTTCCTTCCACCTCACCTACTGGTTTGACGTTATCCACATTGTGGGGGCAGGCAATTTGAGGTTCCAGATCAGTTACATTCACATACATGGTGGTGAGTGATTCAGCATCTTCATCAGTGCTGAACGATTCATAAGGCTTGTTCACACGTCCTTTGAGATAGTTGATGGTTTTATCATCAACTTCTACAAGCCCAGTTTTTCCTCCCATTTCTATAGCCATGTTACACAGCGCCATTCGGTCAGATACTGACATATTACTGGTCGTTTCTCCGCCAAATTCACAGGCCTGATAATTTGCACCATCGGCTCCTATCTGCCCGATTATGTTCAGCACTACATCTTTAGAGTATACCTGTTTGCCGAGTTTTCCTTCAATTTCGAATTTTATCGTTTCTGGAACTTTGAACCAGAGTTTTCCTGTGGCGAAGACCATTGCCATATCAGTGGATCCGATTCCTGTGGCGAATGAACCTAATGCTCCGTGGGTGCAAGTGTGGGAGTCTGAGCCTACCACTACTTCTCCAGGAACTACATGGCCCTTTTCAGGCAATACTTGGTGGCACACCCCCTCCCGAACATCGTAAAAGTTGGTAATTTTCTGATTTTCCACAAATTCGCGCATGAATATGTGGTTTTGGGCTGCTTCTAGAGAGTCAGCTGGTACTTGATGATCAAAAAGAACCACAATTTTCTCCGGATCCCATACCTGATCCACCCCAATTTTTTGGAATGATTTAACTGATAATGGTCCGGTTAGATCATGAGTCATTGCAATATCAATATCAGCCATTACAATGTTTCCTGCCTTAGTTTCATCTAATCTTGCTGCTCGTGCGAGTATTTTTTCAGCCATGGTCATTGACATTTTTTATCCTCCATTTGAATGATTGAATACATTATTTTATTTTCGAAAATTTTCTATTGTTCCTTTTTTAAGTGAATATTACTAAATCTCGGATGATGTGATCTTATTTACTATATTGACGAAGTTTTGGACTTCTTCAGAGTCTAAAAGCTTTAAAATCTTTCTAATTGTGTCTTTATGTACTTGTTTATGCATTTCCATTATCTTGTTGCCTTTTGGAGTCAGTTGTAGAAAGTAGAAACGTTTGTCTTCACTCGATTGGATCTTGCTTACAATTTCTAGGTCAATTAATTGGTTTATGGCCACTGATACTGTAGATTTTTTGACATCCAGAGTTTTAGATAATTCAGAAACACTTATCCCCTCATTTTTATCGATTAATTCTATGTAATATAATTGTCGTAAAGTGTATTCTTTTAAATCTCCAGTTCGAAGTTGTGTT
>JAHKLP010000123.1 GCA_020855015.1 Methanobacterium sp. | reverse complement strand
TCAGACGGTGATTGATTGGTGAATTTCAAATCCAGATCATGCAGGTGGGGATGCACCTTACGTATAGGGGTGTCTGCGTACTGTCTGGAAGTGGCAGCAACCAATTCCACTTTTTCATGAACATCGAGGAACCTTAATAGTTCTCCTCCAGTATAACCACTGGCTCCAATTATCGCTACTTCTAACATATTACTCACATTTATTTCTTAGTTTGGCTGGTTATATTATTATTTCCATCATAAAAGTTATTTTCACAATAATTATGTTAATTTTCTAATCATCATGTTTATCCTTGTTTAAAGCATCCTCAAAGGCTTTTTTATGGAAGTTAGCTGCCATCTCTTTTTTGCATTCATCATCAGCAAAAAGTCGCATTTTTGGTGCCCGGCAGGGATAATGTTGTATCCTGAGGCCAGCCCTGATGGGCAGTGTTTCCGTTGATTCTCCCACCATTTCATCAGCCACGAATTGGGTGCTGCCACATGGAGAGCACCTTAAAACCTCCACATCAACAACTTTGTCTTGGTGGCAGTTAACTCTCACCACGGGTCTCCCAAATTTGGATACAAATTCATCAAAGATAGGATTTCCATTCTCAGTGAGGTCGCACATGTTTTCAGGACAGGTTACATTACCATAACTTTCCAACTGGTTTTTAAATCCTTCCCCTCTCCATGCGCCCACAATAATCCATTCCACCTTAGAGTGGAGGGCGTCTACCAGTTCAATGGAGAGGTCGGGGTGTAAGATGTAGCTTATTATTATATCAGCCTTTTCCAGTTTGTTCACAATATCGTCGGGAAGATCAATTTCATCCATAAAGGCTGATGCTGGTGGATCCATCACTATGTAATCACAGTCAAATTCGTCTTTGATTGTGGCATAAGCCCTTTCACCGTAAGGACCATCTGTAATAATGGCTATTCTCATATAAATACTCCCATTGGTTTGAATATTTCAATAGTTTTACTTACTTAAATTAAATATAGGGATAAAAAAAAGATTGGGTAAAAAATTTCGGCTTATTTGGTTATCATAGTGCCGATACCCTGCTTGGTGAAGATTTCAAGGAGTATGCTGTGCTTCACCCTTCCATCAATGATATGGGCTGATTTAACTCCATTTTCCAGGGCGCTAATACAAGTTAAAACCTTGGGTAACATACCATCTTTCACAGTTCTATCTTCAATTAGTTCTAAGACTTCCTGGATATTGATTTTTTTGATCAGACTTTCTGGATCTGAAGGATCCTGCAATATTCCTGGCACGTCAGTGAGTATAATGAGTTTCTCAGCACCAACTTCTCCAGCCACTTCTCCAGCCACTGTGTCTGCATTTAAATTAAGGGTGTTGCCCTTATCATCCACCCCGATGGGGCTGATGACGGGGATGTACTGGTTTTCAGTTAACACATCCAGGATTTCAGGGTTTATGGATTCTATCTCCCCCACCAATCCCAGGTCGACCATTTGTTCTTCTCCGGTTTCCTGGTTAACTACAACCTGGGGGGAGCGTTTGCGGGCTTTTAATAGTAAGTTGTCCTTACCAGATAGTCCCACACCTTTACCTCCGTGAAGTCCAATGTTGGCCACTATTTCCGTGTTGATCTTACCCACCAGAACCATTTTAACGATGTCCATGGTTTCCTGGTCTGTTACACGGAGCCCTCCAATAAATTTTGGTTCTTTACCCAGTTTGTTCATTGAACGGGAGATTTCAGGCCCGCCTCCATGTACTACGATGGGGTTCATACCAACATATTTGAGTAGTACAGTGTCACGTGCTGTGGAGCTCTTGGCATCAGCATCGATCATAGCGTGTCCACCGTATTTTATCATGATCTTTTTCTGGTGAAATTTTTTAATGTAAGGAAGGGCTTCAATGAGAATGTTAACTGTTTCCATAAGAACACCTTGCTAATAGTTATAATACCGAATAATAATATTATGATTTAATTTTAACCTTTTAATGCAATTATTTATTTGAATCTAATTCAATCTTTTATCTTATTCTCAGAATATAATCTGTGATATAGGACTCATTATGAATTTTGTTAATTATATATTATTGCGTATTTTTAGTATA
This sequence comes from Methanobacterium sp., assembly GCA_020855015.1. Classification (GTDB taxonomy): domain Archaea; phylum Methanobacteriota; class Methanobacteria; order Methanobacteriales; family Methanobacteriaceae; genus Methanobacterium. Next base: position 648 of record JAHKLP010000123.1, on the reverse strand, counting down.
ATTCACTTATTCCAAAACCATTTAACATCTTATTTCAAAATCAGACTGAGAAATAGTAATTGGATTTATATGTAGATCTATAATAATAACATGGCAGATTATAAGGTGCAATCGGAAGCAGACAATGCTGATTTTGTGTATACCCGATCATTTCGGAAAATATACAACATGTTCCGCAGTCTGAAAAACCGGAAAGGTAGATTTGTATTAATCATAGGGAGTCCTGGGACTGGTAAATCTGCCAATATCTATTCTGCTTTGAAAATTCTTGATTTGAATGTTTACGATCCCACACTTTTTTTGGATCATCATGATATGAGTTCATCCGAGGTTTTTGATGAATTCTACCAGACACTCCGAAAAGATCTTGGTGTCAGGACCAATGAGGAAGTTTACCAGAAAGTGCAGGAATATGATGTGGTTTTATTAGCAGATAAGATTCTAGACTCTGAATTCATTGATAAAGATAAGGTTGGGCTGAGTTTATGGTCATTAAATAAGGGCTTTGACACTTTTCCATTCTATTTTGGAATTTTAATGGAATATTTTAAGCATAGGAAGGATCTCAACAAAATCAATGTGGTGATACAGACGGCCTTTGTTTTCAGGTTCAAGGGTGTTAAATACGACCTATTAACTGATTTTTAT
>JAHKLP010000095.1 GCA_020855015.1 Methanobacterium sp. | reverse complement strand
GAAGGATGGAGATATGAACCAAAACAAGCAGCACTACTTGTTAAATAGGGCTGAAGAAGCATCTAAACTGCTTAAAGAGCATTTAGATAAGGACCATGTGGTGAGAGTGATCTCCCACAATGATTCAGATGGAATATCCGCTGCGGGCATTATCTGCAACACCATAGCCCAAGAAGGAGGGAAATTTCATGTTTCCCTGGTGCCCCGTCTAAAAGATAATGTCCTGGATCGTTTGGCCAGGGAAAAATACAAACTCTTCTTTTTCTGTGACATGGGTAGTGGCTACGTGGAAAAAATTGGTCGACTCAAAGGTCAAGCCATAATTGCCGACCACCACCAGACCATGGACAGTACTGGTGATGATGTAAAAAACCTGATACACGTAAACCCCCACCTATTTGGACTGAACGGAACACAAGATGTGAGTGCGTCGGGAGTAACATACCTAACAGTACGCCCACTAGAAAAATTAGAGTTGACAGGATTAGCCCTTGTAGGCGCCTTTGGAGATATGCAATACTCTGACGGTTTTCAAGGAGTAAACCAAACCATACTTACCGAAGCACTTGAATCTGGAGTGGTAGAAGAACAGGAAGACTTGAAAATAGCTTCTAAAATAGAACCACTGTACAAAGCTCTGGCCCACACTTTTCACCCAGCCATTCCAGGTATTTCAGGAGATCTTGAGGGAAGCCAAGGCTTTTTAGAAAAAATAGGGATCTCTTACGGAATAAAATTCACAGACCTGGCCAATGAAGAGAAAGACTTCCTCAGAGAGCGTCTGGTTGATTTGAATCCCAAAATCTTTGGGAAAGTATACAGTGTCCCCAAAGAAGACCCTGCACTTAGAAATCTGGAAAATTACTCCGAGATATTGGATGCTTGTGGCAAAAACAAAAAGCATGGCGTTGGTTTGAGTATTTGCCTAGGTGACAGGAAGTCTGCAATACAAGAAGGAGTCGAATTTCTTAAAAAATACCATGATTCTCTAATTAAAGGCGTGAGCTGGATCAGAAGGGAAGGTTCTCAAGAGATGGACCACGTGCAGTACATCTACACTGAAGATAAGGAAAAAAAGAAGATTATGGGAACTTTAGCTACGTTAGGGATTGATCTTGATATTCTAAACCCAGAAAAGCCGGTGATAACCCTTTCTCGGATGCATGATCTGGTGAAAATATCAGGACGCACCACTCTGGAAATGACAAGTAAAGGTGTTAACCTAGGATTTGCACTTGAACAAGCATCAAAAAGCTTTAATGGTGCTGGGGGAGGGCATAACATTGCAGCAGGTGCAGTTATTCCCTACCGAGAGCTGGAAAACTTTAAAAACTTAGTCAATGATATAATAAGTACTCAAATCAGCTAATTTAAATGAAATACTAAATATTTATTAGAAAGTTTTACGGGGCGTTTCATGCATCTTACACGAAAAGAGGAAAAAATGTACCAGGGAGAATTCGGCCCTGCCATTGAAAAATCCATGGAAATACTAGTGGCTCTGGGAGATATATACGGGGCAGAGGGTATGGTAGAAATAGTATCAGCCCAGATATCGGGTGTTTCCTACAAAACCATAGGGGAAGCTGGTTTAGAGTACTTGGAGGATCTGGCTCGTGAAGGTGCGCATGTAAAAGTGCCCAGCACATTAAACCCTGCGGGTGTGGATCTTGATAATTGGAAAACACTCGGTTTTCCAGAAGAATTCGTGGAAAAACAACTACTTATTGTGGAAGCATACTGTAAAATGGGAATCAGCACCACTTGCACTTGTACTCCCTATCTCGTTGGTAACGTGCCGCCATTGGGAAGCCACATAGCATGGTCCGAGTCATCTGCAGTTTGCTATGCTAATTCAGTTCTTGGTGCCAGAACTAACAGGGAAGGAGGTCCCGGAGCATTATCAGCGGCAATATGTGGAAGAACACCCAACTACGGATACCATCTAGACGAAGAAAGAATTCCCAACCTGTTAGTTGAGGTTGAAACGCCTTTAAAAGGATCCGATTATGGGGCGTTAGGATATCTTGTGGGTAAAAGTGTGGGTAGTGGGATTCCCTACTTCAAACTGAAAAGTAGAAAGCAGGGAAAAACTGGTGTTAATAATTTAAAAGCTCTTGGAGCAGCATTAGCATCTTCAGGAGCTGTTGCTCTTTATCATGTGGAAAATATCACACCTGAATATAAATCTGCAAGTGAAAATCTCGAAATGTTGGAAAAAATATCCATAGCCTCTGCTGACTTGGAAGAAACCAGGGGAACCCTATCTATGTACAAGGATAAGCCCGATCTTGTCTGCTTAGGTTGTCCACATGCTTCTCTGGAAGAAATTAACGAAGTTGCCCAGATTCTTAAGGGGAAAACACTGGCCAATAAATTATGGGTATGCACCTCCATCTCTGTTAAGGCGGCTTCAGACCGGATGGGTTACACCCAGATTATTGAAAATGCGGGAGGCCATGTGGTCTGTGATACTTGCATGGTGGTAGCCCCAATTGAAGAAATGGATTTTAAGGTAATTGGGGTGGATTCTGCTAAGGCTGCAAACTACGTGCCCAGCATGTGCGGATTAGACGTTGTTTTTGATGATTGGCAAAATCTCATTGATTTTAAAAATTGAAAAATTTATAGTTTGCATTTGGAAATTGACAAATTTAGAGTCATGGCAAACTAATGTATTTTAAATCGCCACCACACCTACATTTTGAGAAATCGTATGGTGCTTCGTTTTCCTGCAATCTATAGGACACATCACAATCTTTACATACAATATATCCTTCATAATATCTTTTATCAACAAAAACGGAAAATTCTGTTTTTATTATTCTAAATAAAGTTAAATATGCTTTTAAAACGTGGTGGATGTTAATTTTAAAGTTATCTGCCAATACAGCACTTGAATGTGCCAGAAGTACTAAAACATTTATGAGTTCCTTACTAAAAGTCAACTCCATTGTTCCCCTGTCTTCAAAAAGGAAATAGATTAATAGAGTATGTAATTTAATGAAAAATTCTTTGGCTTCTTCTTCCCATGAAACTCTTTGTAACATTTGAAAGAACTCATCATCCAGAAATAGATTTCCCCTGAAAACATCGAATCGTTCTAAACCCCCTACAACCCTCTCCATAAGATCACTCTCGTTCAAAGCCCATAAATCGTCACTAATTAGGTGACGACCCAAATATAGGGAATATAGTTTTTCGAATAAAATGTATAAACTAATAAATGATTCATGATCAATAGAAAAATCATT